>NZ_BBCC01000113.1 GCF_001311845.1 Desulfosarcina cetonica JCM 12296
TTTGCTGGCGTAGAGCCTGCGGTAACGCTCAAGGTCCTTTTCCGCCAGGGCCCGTTGGCTGCGTTGCTGCTCGAGTATGGCTGCGGCATAGCGCCGTTCTTCCTCGGCACGCTGCATCTCCGCCTGGGCGCTGCGCCGCCGGGCCGTGAGCTCGCGGATGTCCATGCGCGCCAGCACCTGCCCCCGGGATACCATGTCGCCTTCGCGCGCCAGAACCGCTTCCAGGCGTCCGGCCAGTTTGGTGGCGATGTCCACCTCGGTGGCCTCGATGCGCCCGTTGCCCGCCGCCAGACCCTCGGGGAGCGGATTTTGCCGCCGTCCGAACCAGAAATAGGCACCGGCGCCAGCCGCCAATATCACGATGGCGATGGTCCACTTGATCCAGTGTCGTCCCACGTGCGTCACCTCTCATCAGATGGTTGCCGCCTTGTCGGGCCGCCGTGAAGCGGGCCTATGCATGTTGAAAGCAACCGCGATGCCAGTTGGGGATGGGGCTGGATTGGGTTGAGTACCAAAGGGTTAGCCGTCGGCCAAGTCGGGGACGGCCGCAGGCTTGGGCTTTGATGGTGTTGGTGATTTTTACCGGTTGGCAAACAATCGAACAGGTGGGACGGTCACTGGGCGGGCCTTGCCGGTTGGGTTTGCCGCCCAGGATTCGCCTTTCGGTAGGGTTGACGGATTCGTAAAAAGCCCGAGATCAAGGCTTGCGAATCCTTAAGGAATGAGGCGTACTTAGCGTACGCCGCAGTGACGAGGGATACGCGTAACGCCGATATCGGGATTTTTACGAATCCGTCATGGTTCACTTTCGATGATATATCCGCTTCTATATTTTTACCATGATATGCCGGACAACCGTATAGTCTTCCAAGCCATACATGGAAAGGTCTTTTCCATATCCTGACATTTTAAAGCCACCATGGGGCATCTCGGATGCATACATGAAATACGTATTGATCCAAGTTACGCCATACTGAAGCATGGATGAGACCCTGTGCGCTTTTTGGATATCCTTGGTCCAGATCGATGAAGCGAGGCCATATTTTGAATCATTCGCCCATTCGATAACCTGATCGGTATCCTTGAACCGCGTCACCGAAACCACCGGCCCGAAGATTTCTTCCCGAACGACCTCGTCATCCTGAAGGGCATCAACAATCAGGGTCGGCTCAAAGTAGCAGCCCCGATCCATCTTATTCCCTCCGGCAACTATTTTTAAGTGAGGCACCTGTTTGGCCCGTTCGACAAACCCACTGACGATCTCCCGTTGGTCCATGGAGATTAACGGCCCAATATCATTCACATCGATACTCTTCACCGCGTCGGTCAGCTTTTCAACCACCTCGTCATAAATATTCTCATGAACATAGAGACGACATGCCGCGGTGCAATCCTGCCCCGCATTGTAGTATCCCCACAGTTTTATATTCTCAACCAAATCCGGAATATCACAATCGTCAAAAGCGATTATGGGCGCTTTTCCGCCCAACTCCAAATGGGTGCGCTTCACATTGGATGTGGCCGATTGCAGGACGTTTTTTCCGGTGCCCACCGAACCCGTCACCGAAACCATCTGAATCTTATCGTGCTCCGCAATGTGTTTTCCGATAACACTTCCCCTGCCGGTCACGATATTGAGCACGCCCGGGGGGAAAATTTCCTTGATATCCTCAACCAAGGCGAGAATGGACAAGGGGGTACACGCGGACGGTTTGAATACCACCGTGTTTCCGGCAGCCAGGGCCGGGGCGATTTTCCAGGCCCCCATCATCAAGGGATAATTCCAAGGCGCAATTTGCCCGACCACGCCGACCGGATCTCTTCTGATCATGCTGGTAAACCCCTCCAGATATTCACCGGAGGCACTACCGGACATACACCGGGACGCCCCCGCGAAAAACCGGAAATGATCAACGATCGCCGGTATCTCATCTTCAAGCATTCGTTGAAGGGGTTTGCCACAGTTAAGCGATTCGATTTTGGCCAGGCGCTCGCCTTTTTTTTCAATCCGATCGGCGAATTTAAATAAAACGTCCGCCCTGTCGGCAAAGGATTTTTTTTTCCAACCCGGAAATGCCCTGTTTGCCGCGTCAACCGCCGCATCCACCTGATTGATGGAAGCACTGGGAACCTCGGCGATAAATTCGTTATTTTCCGGACTTGAGAGCGTCGTTTTTTCGGCTTCGCCGGAAACGATATTTCCATTGATTAAAAGACGGGTATCCATCTTCTCCATAACACCTTTTCCCTTCAACCTTTCAAATGGCAATCGATTCCATTTCGTTCATTGTTGCGATGATGCTATCGCTTAAAATATCGACAATCCGATCCGCACCCGCTTTATCAATAATCAGGGGTGGCGATAATATACACAAATTCTCATAAGGCCTGACAATTAAGCCTTTTTCCTGGCAATGCGCATCCACTCTTTGGGCAACGGCAATATTCTCTTGCTCATTATCTGAAACCATGCATTCAACACACGCCATCAAACAAACGCCCCTGACATCACCGACGATGGGAAATTCCTTTAAGGTTTTCAGGCGTTTCATGAAATGAGAACCGACATCGAGGACATGATCATTGATTTTGTCCCGCTTCATTATTTCAAGATATTTTAAGGCCGCGGCGCAGGTCACCGGATGTCCTGAATAAGTAAATCCATTGGTGTAATAGGAGTTCTCACTTGCAGCGTCTCCGCTGATCCGATTGACCAACGTGTCTGAAATGATTGCCGCGCCCAGGGGTTGATAGCCGGAGGTGATCCCTTTTGCCACCGTGATGATATCGGGAACGATGCCGAAGACATCTTCGGATGCAAAATAGTGCCCCAGCCTTCCAAAAGCGGTAACGACCTCATCAGAGATATAAAGCACATCGTATTCTCGGCAGACATCCAATGTCTTTTTATGATATCCCGGCGGGGGAACAATCACCCCTCCCGAACCCATTACCGGCTCGGCGATGAAGCAAGCCACCCTGTCCGGCCCGATCTCTAAGATCTTATCCCTCAATTCGCCGACCCTAAGGTCGCAAAAGTCCTCTAGGCTCATTCCCGCGGGTTTTTTATAAGGATTGGGGTCAGCGGTGGCGTGAACGATATCGGTAATATAATTAAAATAGCTTCGGTCGCATTTCTTGCCATTCAAGGACGCCGTCAGATAGGTACTGCCGTGATAGGCATTCTCACGATAGATGATATGTTTTTTTCAGGTTGGCCAAGACAATTAAAATAATAATGCACAAACCGAATCGCGGACTCGACAGCCGTTGATCCACTGTTTGTGAATTGGAAACAGTTCAAATCGCCGGGCGTCAATTGGCTGAGTTCATGGGCCAATTGGATGGAGGGCGGACTTGTCATGGCGCCAAAGGGTGTATAGTAGGCCAGCTGAACACACTGGTCGCAATCGCTTTTGCCATTTCTTTGTTGCCATATCCCAGATTCACACACCACATGCCCGAGATCGCATCGAGATATCGATTCCCATCACTATCGAAAACATGGACGCCTTTGCCGGATTCAATAACCATGGAATCGGCATCGCTTCCCAAATCCGACCACGGATGAATAACATGCCTTTTGTCTTTTTCTGTTAGATCCATAATGACCTTTAAAATAAAAAGTTTTCAGAAACCTGTCCCCGCATGCAGTGATTGGACATCATGGAAGACGCGTATCCACCCGCATTGATAAAAACAAGTGGGTCTCCTTCCTGTATCTGATCCGGCATTGGGAAATTGTCTTTCCATACATCCAACGACTCGTTTATATTGCCCACGATCGTCACGGGTTTCATCTCATTGGTCTTTTGCTTGAGCACAACAGGCTCACAGGGTAGCCCGTAAAAAGTGGGCTCTATGGCCAGATTGAACCCGCCGTTGACCCCGATAAAATCCGTTTGCTGTTTTCTCTCGACGGTGTTGACCTCCAAAACCAGAAGCCCGCTGTCTTTTACGATATAATCTCCGGGTTCAACACAGATGGTAACCCCCTTGTTTCCAAAGTGGGATTTTATAATGGAAACCCAGGCATCCAAATCGAGCGGTGCATCATCCCTGTCATGGGGAACCCCCAGTCCGCCACCCAAATTGATGCACGCCAGATCCTTCACTTGGTCCACGAACCAGTGGGTTTCATCCAGGATTCCATTGAATATGGACAGTTGGTTGCTCAAATAGCCGCATCCGGTATGGAAGTGGATGGTGTCCACGGTGAAGTTATTCTCACTTGCCAGCCGCAACGCCTCCTCAAACTGATCCCTGTATATGCCAAACTTGGTCGTTTTCTCTCCGCTATACCTGAGGGCCTCGTTATCCCTGTAGCCAATCCCCACCGCCGGGTTGACACGGATTCCGATCTTGCGACCGGAACAAAACTGGCCCAATCGCCGGATGGTGCTCAAGGCGTCACAGTTTAAAACCACGTCGGGATTGTTGGCAAGCAACCGGAGCTCGTCGTTGGTCATCGAGTTTGCCGTATATGAAATTTCACTGCACGCAAAGCCGCAGGAAAAGGCATGTAATAATTCACCGGGAGAACATACATCCACCCCGCATTTCCCTCCGCTTTTGATAGCGGTCAGCACAGGGGCGAACCGGTTTGCTTTGATGGCGTAATAAATCCTATGCGCGTCAAGTTGACGCAGGGCATTGTGAAGCCGCTCGATATTTCGTGAAATCCGTCTTGCACTATAAAAAAAGGCTGGTGTCCCGGTTAAGCCGATCAAATCGGCCATTGAACGCCCTGAAAAAAACAACTGCCCATCTTTGTAACAGAGATCCTCCCGTTCCCACCACAAACGGTCTTTTTGTGGCTCATCCACATTTCCTTTCCAGGTCTAGAAGATATCGCCGGCCTTGTTCATTGATCGTTTCTTTTCGACCGGTCACCCATCCTCGGCAGTTGACCGAGCCACAGGCACAAGGAAATTGTTTAAACAAGATGTCTTCTGTTGAGGCATAATCCATGGTCAACGCCTCTCCTCTTTCAATATCCTGCAACGCCCAGATTTCAAGCGTGTTCATGTCCAACGCGACCAGTGGATCACATGAATGTAACAACAGTCCCGAAAAGTGTGGGTCATAAAGATGCAGGCAGGACGTTATCTGAAGGGTGTGCTGAAGAATATAGGGGACCGTGATCCCGGTCATTCTGGCAACCATTTCGCCCTTTTTGAAATTTCGTTTTACATAAATGCCGCTGCCTGTTGTCATGGAATGATTAATCGTGAAATCTTCTTTGCTGGGGTAGTTTTTGCCATCTTCCAATTCATAGGGATAAATCATGATACCTCTCTCTTTTAAAGTTTCACGGAATGAGGGATCGGAACTTACTTTTCGCTACCCTCCGCATCGGACCGGTGCGTTTCGGGTACATCAGGGGGGATATCTTCTGGCGCAACGTCACCCTGCTGCACCGAAACGCTTGGTCGATTGGCGTGACTGAACCAGGCGTTTTGTCACGCCACCTGATACGTTCGAACGCCAAGCGCTTCCTGCAGCGCGACGGTTTTGTCTGTCTGTTCCCATGGAAAGAGATTTCGCCCGAAGTGTCCTGCCACCGCGGTTTGTCGGTAGCTCCAATTTTCCGGTTCGGTTAATTTCAAATCCTTTACGATGGACGCCGGCCTGAAATCGAAAACAAACCCATCTTCCAGGACCCTCTGAATTTCAATCTCGTCCACCGTTCCGGTTCCGAAGGTGTCAAGATTGATGCTCAGGGGCTTGGCCACGCCAATGGCATAGGCTACCTGGATCTCGCATTTTTCCGCCAGGCCGGCGGCAACGATGTTTTTGGCCGCGTATCGGGCGTAATAGGCCGCCGATCGGTCGACCTTGGAAGGGTCCTTGCCGCTGAAAGCGCCGCCGCCATGGCATCCCACACCACCGTATGTGTCCACGATGATCTTCCGTCCGGTGAGGCCCGCATCGCCGTGGGGGCCGCCGATGACGAACTTGCCCGTGGGATTGACGAAGTAGGTGGTCTCCTTGTTCAGCAAACCGGTCGGTTCAAGCAGGTCGCGGGTCACATCGATCATATCCTTGCGAATCCGTTCCAGGGGAACATCCGCTGTCTGATGCGAAATGACGATATTGGTGATGGCCTTGGGTTTCCCGTTTTCGTGAAGAACGGATACCTGGGTCTTGGCATCCGGACGGAGATAGTCAATATCCCCCTGCTTGCGGATGTGCTGCAAATGCTCCAGAAGCATGTGGCTGTAATGGATCGGTGCGGGCATCAAAGATGTCGTGGCGTTGGTGGCATAGCCGAACATCATGCCCTGATCGCCTGCTCCCTGTTCCTTGAACAGCCCTTCATCCTCGGAAACCCCCTGGGAAATGTCGCTGGATTGGGGATGGATGAGGCATTGATATTTAAAACTATCGTGGGAAAAAAGCAGCTCTTTTTTATCGTAGCCGATCTCCTGAACGACCTTTCGCGCAATGGCTTCCGGGTCGATCTTTTCCCAACCGCTGCAGGTGATCTCTCCGAGATTGATGACAAAATCCGTGGTTACCGCAGTTTCACACGCCACCCGGCTGCGGGGGTCTTGCTCGAGGCAGGCGTCTAGTATTGCGTCGGAAATCTGATCGCAGAGTTTGTCCGGGTGTCCTTCGCTGACCGATTCGGAAGTAAAAATATGATCGACTTTCAATTTGCTCATGAAACATCCTTTGGGTTGTTGGTGAGTACATAAGGTTGCCTGAAATATCCGTCAGATCCCGATCCCATACCGTGGTTCTCTGTCGGAAACATAGAAGATGCAATTGCCAGCAATAGATGTGCCAGATGCCGGATTCGGTTTGCGAGGGCGGCCAGAAAAGAGTATTATGCTGTTATTATAAAGGATCTTGACGAGAATGCGCCGAGTATGATTTTTCTTGTGGAGAAATTCAAAGCACGAATGAAACCTGCTGCGGGAAAAATGGAAACGCCATTATTGTGAAATAATGAGGATGTGAGAAACATTTGCACATATGAATTACGTCGATGATGACACCTAACCCAGGACGGACCTGCCGCCTCACTGCTTCAATTTTGATAGGATTCAATGTAATTAGCCATTTTTTTGAATAGGCAAGGTGATCCTTTGGCTGTTTATGCATAAATGTAAATGTGCAATATTTACACAAACACATGGCACGGCCATTTTTTTGAGAAAAAATAAAGGCGCTTACCCGGTGATTCCCCCTTTTATTTTACTTGCTATTAATTTAACATGTGATATTGTACACAAATTGAAAAAGGTTGCCGGATTTGGTGGCCCCGTTTCTTGTTGAAGGGTTGACTTGAGGCTAATATAACCCCTTCGGTTTGAAACAATTATTTTTATTTTTTTTAGGAGAATATCAGCATGGCAAGTGGTATCGTAAAGTGGTTCAATGACAGCAAGGGATTTGGTTTTATCGAGCAAGAAAATGGCCCGGATGTTTTCGTTCATCATTCGGCAATCAACGCCACCGGATTCAGATCGCTCAAAGAAGGTGACCGGGTTTCTTTTGATATCGGACAGGGTCCCAAGGGTCCTGCCGCAGCCAATGTGACCGTGATCTAATATTTCGTTATTGAATTTTAAAAGGGATTCCTGCAGAAGTTTTGCGGAATCCCTTTTTTTTATCCTAAAAGCCAAGCAGGGATCCAAGTTCGGCCTCACTCAGCGTATGATGGTAGTAAAGCGAGTAGAATTCCCTGACCTTGCCTTCCAGCCACGCTTGGGAAAAAAGCGTTGGATAGAGAATGCGCGCGGTCCAGGGGATACCCACAATCCGGTTGACCCCCGGCGGCCGGTCGAACCAGTTGAAGGGCTGGCTGGGCGTCAGATGGACACGCCGGTTCTTGACGGCCGGCGTTTTTTGCCAGGAGCGTTGCCGGCCGCATGCATGGCAAAGGCTTGGCTGGTGGTGATGATCACCTCGGGCCGCCACATCAGCACCGATTCCAGGGTCACCGGCGTCATGCCCGAGCCTGCGGCGAGCTGGCAATCGGCCACGTTCAGGCCGCCACAAACATCGATCAACTGCGCGTGGGGCGAGCCGGACGGATCGGTCGAGAGCCCGTTGTTGCCCTCGGCATAATAGACGCGGACGCGGTCTTTTTCGGCAATCGTGGCCACCTTGCGCCGGACCTCGTCAAGCACGGTTTCATAGTAGCGGATCAGAACCTCGGCCCGGTCGGCAACGCCGAGCAGATTGCCGATAAACCGCAGGGTCGGGGCATAGCCAACGGCGTTGCGCGTGTCATCCACACACACGACCGGGATGGTTCCCATTTTTGCCTGGGTCAGTTCGGCCCTTGACGGGTCCATGCCCGGCTCGCACCCGGCAAAGACAAGGTCGGGCCGCGCGGCGATATAGGCTTCATAATTCATTGCCCGCCGTCCCCAGCCGAAGGTCGGCAGGTCGCGGTAGGCCTTGGGGATGAATTGGGTATCGTTTTTTGAGATCCTTCCCAGCCAGCCGCCGAGCTTATCCGGTGCCAGCATATACACAAAGGTGGTGGGTGGCGGAGCGGTGGCCAGGACGGTATGGATGGTTACCGGCACCTGCACCTTGCGGCCGGCCATGTCGGTGATGGTGCGCGTTAAGGGATGGGTTGGGGTCGCTGCCACCGGAGTCGTCGTCATGGCGGCCATGACGACAACGGCGACGGTCATCAGGATGCGAATCGGTTTGGGCATGATGATCCAGTCTCTCCTTTTGCATAGGGCTGTCCGGCCCATCTATTGAACATTGATGGACGCGTAACAAATTGTATTTTTAACGAATTCGTAAAAAGCCCGAGATCAAGGCTTGCGAATCCCGAGGAATGAGGCGTACTTTTGCGTACGCCGCAGTGACGAGGGATGAAGCGTAACGCCGATATCGGGCTTTTTACGAATTCGTCAACATTGGGGTTAATTTGCCTTTTGCGCGACCCGCCCAAGGGGAATCACAAACGGGCAGTCCCCGGCGATTCTCACGTTTGCCTTGATTCCGTAAACCGCTTCCAGGTTTTCAGCGGTCATCACCTCATCCGGCTGGCCACGGGCAACGATTCGGCCTTTTTTCATCATCATGATTTTGTCCGAATAGCGTGCGGCCATGTTGAGGTCATGGATGGCGATAATCGCGGTGAGCCTTCGCTGCCTGACGAGTCTGCGCAGGATCTCCATCACATCGATCTGGTGCCAGATGTCCAGGTTGCTGGTGGGTTCGTCAAGAAGAATGACGCCTGT
Source organism: Desulfosarcina cetonica JCM 12296 (assembly GCF_001311845.1). GTDB lineage: Bacteria > Desulfobacterota > Desulfobacteria > Desulfobacterales > Desulfosarcinaceae > Desulfosarcina > Desulfosarcina cetonica. The sequence continues at coordinate 9,219 of NZ_BBCC01000113.1, forward strand.
TTCCTGGGCCAGGGCCCGGGCGATGAGCACTTTTTGCTGTTGCCCGCCGGACAGGTCGGAAAACGGTGCCAGGGCCAGATCTTCGATGCCGAGAAGCTGGAGCATTTCCCAGGCCTTGTCCTCGTCCTTGGCGCTGCCCTTCCATGCAAGGTGGGGGCGTCTGCCCATCAGGACCACATCGAACACCGTATTGGGAAAGACTCTCGGCGCGTTTTGCGGAACGTAGGCAATCCGGCTGGCGATGTCGCGCCGCTTCATCCGGATGACATCGCAACGGTCCACGCTGACCTTGCCGGACGCGGGCATGAGAATGCGATCAATGCATTTGATCAGGGTCGATTTGCCCGATCCGTTGGGGCCGACGACACTGACGATCTGGCCGTCGCCCACATCCATGCAGAAATCCCGCAGCACACGGCTGTGTTGATAACCGAAGTTCAGGTTTTGGATGGCCAGTTTATGGATCATGACCAAAACTCCCGGCGTTTGCCCTTGAGGATGAGAACCATGAAAAGGGGAACCCCGATGATGGACATGATGATGCCCGTGGGGATCACCACCGCGTGCAACAGGTTCATGGAAACGGCATTGGCGATGAGCAGCAGGGCCCCGCCGATGCCGCCGGCGGCGGGAATGAGGTAGCGGTGGTCGTTTCCCAGGATGATGCGGCCGATATGCGGGGCCACCAGCCCGATGAAGCCGATGACCCCGATAAAGGAGACCACGGCGGCCACCAGCAGGCTGGCCACGGCCATGACCAGTACCCGGATGCGGTTGGCCTCCACACCCATGCTTTTGGCGCTCTCGTCGCCCGCGGTCATCAGATTGAGATCCAGGCCTTGCTGTAAAGCAGTGGCAGACAAACGGCCGATACAACGCCGAGAAACAGCATGCTATGCCAGTTGAGGTCGTTGAGGGAGCCCATGCCCCAGTACGACATCACCGTGCGCTGGTCATCGGTGGCAATATAGGAGAAGAGCTGGTTGGCCGCCTGGAAGAGATAGTTCACGGCGATTCCGGCCAGGATCAAGGTCTCGGAGGTCGCGCCCTTGAGGGTGGAAAGGGCGATAATCAGCCCGGAGCAGAAAAGGGCGCAGACAAAGGCATTGCCCACCAGAAAGTACGGCCCGTCCAGGACGGTGACGCCGCAAACCGCGGCCAGTGAGACCCCGAAATGCGCGCCCGAGGAGATTCCCAGGGTAAACGGGCTGGCCATGGGGTTCTTCAACACGGCCTGCATCACGCAGCCACAGGCGCTCAGGCCGAATCCGGCAAGGATGGCGCCGCCGACCAAGGGTAGACGGATCTGCCAGACCACATGGTCGATGAGCGGATCGATGGCGAAAAAGTCGGGGACCAGTCGGTTGGCCAGGGTGCGGTAGACCTCGGTAACGCTCATGGGAACCTGACCCAGGGTAATGACGATGCTGGCGGACAGGATGAGAAGCCCGGCCAACCCGGCGATGAACAGCGTCTTGCGCCAGATGGAAACCGCGTGGGCCGCCTGGGTCGAACCGCTCCGGCCGTCCCTGGCCCGTATGGCATGGCCAAGGCTTGCAGGGGCCCGCAAACGGCCCTTCAGCGTGCTCACCGGTTGAAGGCCTTGGCATAGGCCAGGGCCGTGCCCGGATGGTCAACGCCATGGGTGACGACAATCAGGTTGCGTTCCTTGGCGATCTCGGAAAGGTTCTGGAATTCACGGAGTTTCAGCGCCACTGGGGTCTGTTCATACAGGCGCGCGGCGTCACTCATGCGCTCGGAGGCCTGATGCTCGCCATCGGCAAGGATGATCCTGGCCCGCCTTTCCCGTTCGGCTTCCGCCTGACGGGCAATGGCTCGCAGCATGTTCTCGGGCAGGGCAATGTCCCGGATGGTGACGATATCCACCTGAATCCCCCAGGGCACGGTCACCGCTTCCAGGGCCGCCTGGATCTTTTGATTCAGGGCTTCCCGGTCGGCCAGGATCGTGTCGAGATCCCCCTGACCCAGGACATCCCGGAGCATGGTCTGGGCGATCAACGCCGTCGCCCCCTGGTAATCCTCGATTTCCACAATCGCCCGGATGGGGTCGGTGACGTGATAGTAGATAATGGCATCCACATCCACACTGATATTGTCACGGGTGATGATGGTTTGCTTGGGAACGTCGAGTTGCCTGACCCTCAGATCGACACGTACGATCTGGTCCACCAAAGGAATGATGAAAAACAGCCCGGGTCCCTTCATGCCGGCCAGGCGGCCGAACCGGAAAACGACCGCCCGCCCGTATTGACGCGTGATGCGAATCGATGCAAGGGCCAGACTACCGATGACCATGACACTCAAAAGAAATTCCATACTTGTCACCGCTGCATGACTTTAAATATCATCTCCCCGGCGCATACCTTGCCGTTCAGCATTCCTCCGCTTTGCGTCAGCTTCCCGATCACCGCTTCCGGATGGGTGACAAAAGCGCCGGCAAGCATATGCGCGCCGTAATCGAACAAGACCTCGGACATGATGGTGCTGGGTCCGAGGATGATGGTATAGGCATGGCTGCTGCGGGCCAGGGCCAGCAGCCGTTCCATGGATTTGTTGATCAGTGTGGAGCCTGTCATGATCAGCAGATCACAGTCGGGAATCACGTATTCGGCCGCCGAATCCGGGAGAATTCCTTGCCTGGGATCCAACTGAAAGGGATCGAGTTCCAGGACGCAGGCTTGCTTGGCAATCCCCATCAGCCGATTCGTGAAGGGAAAGCGCCCACGATGACGACGTTCGCGCCGGCACCTTTTTCCATGATCATCGTTTGCGCGTTGATATCGGTACTGTTCGCCGGTGGGGCGATCATTGAGGAAATCGCCGCGCATCCGAGACTGGCTTCGACAAGATTCCACGAGTGGGCATATTCGGCAAGTTCCAGCGTCGTCAGACGGTTCAGATGGCCCATGTTTCGGGTGTAGTTGCCGTGCTTGACCGGTACGCCATAGGTTTTGGCCAAACCGCAGTATTTGCCATGCACGGCCGTCCATGAAATACCCACCCGCGCATCCTTGACCGTTGCGCTGTTTTTTGCGCCAGCATCGATAAGATCTTCAATGAGCCTGCTTTTTTCATGCTTTGATTTCTTTCCATATCGTTTATACCTGACATCGCAACCGATTGTCTCTGAAGGAGAGGGATATACGAGGGGCGCGAGCTTTATTGCCCGATGATCCGTCTCGCCGCATCGGCCGACAGGCGGATGCCCAGGAACAGGCGATAAAAATCCTGGGTTTCCTCGACCAGATCCACGGTGTAGGCTTCCGGGTAGAGGCGCTGCATCAGCCACTTGAGGCCGAGAATGCGCATGAAGGAAGGCGGCCGATCGAACCAATTGAACGGTGTGCGCGGAATCAGATGGACGCGGCCGTCGCGTACCGCCTGGATGCCGCGCCATGCCGGATCATGCCGGATACCGTCGACAAATTCCTGATCCTGGGCAATGATCACATCGGGATCATAGGCCTTGACCTGTTCGATGGTGACCCGCTCCAGGCCCATGTGGCAGGACGTGTGGCCACGGTGGACATTGACATCCCCGGCGAGCCGCAACAGGTGCACATGCAGGGAATCGTCGCACTCGGTGGCGAGCCCGTCCTTGCCTTCCGCGTAGTAGACCCTGGGTCTGAGGGGTTTGGGGAGGGACTTGAGCGTATCCGCCACCTCGTCCAAGGCTTGCCGGCACCAGGCGGCTTGTTGGGCGGTGTGTTCTTCCTTGCCGAAAAGCCTGCCGAGAAAGGCATAGGCTTCCGGGTAGTCGGGCAAATCCGCCAGATCGCCCACGGTCACATAAACATAGGGAATATTCAGCTTGCCCAGGATCTCTTCCGATCGCTGATGAATCGGCGCATGTTTGTCGCCCCAGATAATGAGCAGATCCGGATGGGCCGCGACCAGCGCCTCGGTATTGGAAAGCCTGCCGATCACGGGCAGGTCGTGCACACACGGCAGAAGATACGGCTTGTCTTCTGCTGAGCGGGAACATCAACCCGGCAAGGGTTTCCGGCGCCACCGAGTAGAGGATGGCAAACCCGTAAGGCGATGGGGCATAGGCCGTTTTGATGACGTCCGGGAGAATCACCTTGCGGCCGGCCATGTCCGTAATCTCACGGCCCAGGGCAGGCCCGATGGTTGCCCAGAAAACGGTGAGAAGCAGGCAGAAGGTCAGGAGGAAATAGATTTTCATCGGCATCATGGTTTCTCCTTGAATTTCTCCATCTGGATCCACATGCCATCATCGCCTTTGGTCACATGGAACTGGGGAATCCCGGATTTTTGAAGAATTTCGTTATAATCCCGCTTCATCATCCGGTTGCAGGGGCCGTCGCGGCGCTGACGATCCCTTGACGGTTCGATGCCGCGGGCTTGCATGGCGGCGGCGATTTGCGCTTGGATTTCGGGTGTTCCCCGGCCGCCGCCGACAAAGGCTTTTCCTCCCGGAGCCAGCACCCGGTAGACTTCTTTCAAGGCGATCTCCGGATCTTTCCAAAAAGGGATCGATCCACGGCTGATGACCAGATTGACCGAGCCGTCTTCCAGGGGAATGCGGTGAACATCCCCAAGCAAGGTCCGTGCTTTTCCCTGCAATCCATCCTCAACGATATGCGCGTCGGCTTTTTCCAGCATCGCGGAAGAGACATCCAGAAAAATGAGGTTCAGGTCGGTGATTTTGGCCAGGGCCAACCCCAGGTAGCCGCCACCGCAACCCGCATCCAGGCAGACACCGCGGGTGACACCGGTGCTTGCTTTGATGTGTTGGGCATAATAGGCGTACATGCACGCGTTCAGGCCCCGTGCGCGTTCATCATATCGGGAAACGTTCATTTTTTTGACCTGATTTGACCTAAGGTTGCCGAAAATTAATAATTCCACCATCCTGCTTGTCTTTGTGCCCGTCTACCGCGTTGCCGCCACCGGCACATATTCTCGATATGCACCGGTGGCGGCGCCTTGTAGACGACCCCAAATCCGGCGCGATCTGGGGGAATTATTAATTTCCGGCAACCTAAAAGGATAGTGAGAATTCGGCGCCCAGGGTCCGGCCCCGATCCGGATAGTAACCCGTTACATACCGCGTGGAGTAGTCGTCATCCAAAAGATTGCGGCCGAACAGGGTGATGGACAAAAGGCATTTCTGGATATTGAAATCCCTTCTGATATTGGCATTTAAAAGGGTGTAGTCCCCCAGGTCTTTTTCATCGGCGACGCCCATGGGACTGCCGGATCGTGTCCAGCCATCCACGATCTTCAGGGAGAGATTGGCTTTGTAGGCGCCCCACCGATGGCTCAGTGTCGCCAGGTAGCTGTTTTCCGGCGATGTGACGCCGATGGCGTCCGTTGTCTCCCCGTCACTGGTGGATTCGCTTTTCAGCATATGGGTCCAGGTCAGTTGGTAGGCGGTGTTCTTGCCGATATTGCCGCTGATCAACAGCTCGATGCCCTGCCGAAGTTCGTCGGACTGCTCGTAATAGTAGTAGGTGGCGCCGTCGATGTCGTAGGTTGAATCCGTTGCGGATTTCTCATTTTCGGTATCGATCCTGAACCAGGTCACCGTCGGCCGGAAATAGTCGGCAAAGGCGGCGGACAGGGCGACTTCGATGCGATCCTGGCGTTCAGGGTCCAGGCTGCCGGTTTCCGAGCGCATGTCAAAATCGCCGGTGGTTCCCTGCTTGCCGTAAAAGTACCGGCCGTCCAGGGCATAGATATCGGCGATTTGTAAGTGGGCGCCCATGGCAAAGATTTTCGAAGGATCCATGTCGACATCATTGTTGGCATCATCGGTGGCCTGACGCTCGCTCCTGCCGGAACTGGAGTTGTCGATGTGTTTCGTATCCTGCCGATAACCGGCATCCAGAATCAGATTGCCGTCGAAGAGGCGCTGTTCAACCGACGTCGACCAGCCGCTTACCGTGGTATCGTACTTGTTATAGCCCCTGCTGAGGTTGGGGCCGTAACCGGTGCTGTTGGAATACTGCCAGCCGAGTTGGATCAAGGTGCCGCCGAAGCGGGAGTTGTGACGCACGCCGAATCCCTTGGTATCCTCTTCATATTCCTTGGTGGTCGTTGTCGATGAGACAAAGCTGTCGTTATGCTCGGTCTGCTCGTAGTCGACCTGAAAGGCGTTGAACAGGGTTGAATGATTCGGGCTCCAATGGATGCCCATGTCGCCGGAGTAAACCTTGGTTTTCAGCGGGTCATAGTACCACTTGGCGTCGGAAAGCGTTCCGTCGTCGGCGATACCGCGCTGCATCTCAAAATCTCCCCGGTCTTGATAGGTCATCAGGTTCACGTTCACTTTGCCGAATCGGCCGCCGGCATTGATCATCCCGTTTTTTGAGCTTCTTCCGTCGAACCAGCTGTCCTCGCTGGGGCGGTCCAGCATGGCTGCCAGGCCGCCGACATAGCCTTCCCATCGGGAAGACCCGGTGTAGCGCGTGCCGGCATACAGGCTGGCATGGGTGGCCGCCGGGTGGCCGCCGGTCGATTTTTCGATCGACCCTTTCAAGGTCGCGGTGGTCTTTTGCGGCTGCTTGGTCCGGATAATGACAAACCCCGTATTGACGCCCGAGCCGGAATTGGAGGCCCCGATGGGGATTGAGGGACCGATGGTAAGGGCCGTGGAACCGCGCACGATCTGCATCTCTTCGATGGCCGCCACCGGGAATTTGTACAAGATCCGGTCGGTGGACGGCGGCAGCACGGCGCCGTCGATGATGTAGGTGAAGCTCCCGCCGCCGCGGGTTTGGATGAAGAACGGGTGTTTGCGGCCCTGGTAGGTCACGTCAATGCCCACGGCTTTATCCAGAAGATCATAGACATCGCTGGGTTTCAGATCCTGGATCTCTTCCTGGGTCAGTACTTGGGTGCCGAACCGGGCACTGGCCTCGACCCGGTAGGGGTTGGTGATGCTGTCCAGGTCCAGATCCCGGCGCCGGGAATCATTCTCGTCGACCACCGTGACGGGTTCCAGCTGCTGGGCCTGGGAGGGGCTGTTTTTGGTTTGGGTTTCCGCCGCTTCCTCGGCAAATGCCGGTACACAAGTGGCCATCGACAAGAGCATCGCGCACAACATCAACAGGCAGAATCTCATTTTCCTCTTTCCTCTCAAATTTAAAATGAAAGCGAAACCGTTGCATACATCGTAAACGGCGCACCCGTCTGATAGGATGAGCCCAGGGTCTGATAATCGGATGTATTGATGATGCTGATGTACTCCTTGTCGAAGATGTTGTTGAGTGACAGCGAAACATCCATTTTCTTGATCGGTGTTTGCGGGAAGGTTTTGCTATAGGTGACATCGAAATCAAAGATTACGGCGTCGTCGATTTTTTCTTCCTGGAGAATATCGCCATATCTGCTGGAGCAGTACCGGACAACCGGGGAAAAGGAGAAATCGCCGATGCGATAGCTCAGCATGCCTTTGACGAGGAATTCCGGGGCGTCCGGTACCTGGTTGCCGTCCACGGAAATCGTTTCGCCGGCCTTGTTGCTGATATCCTGGGAAAAATAGAAGCGGTTGTAGGAAAAGGAGGCGTAAAGCGAGAGATTTTTAAAGGGCATGGCGCCGACTTCGAGTTCAGCCCCATAGGCGTCCGCGTCAAAAATGGCGGCAGGGAAGGTCGCGTCGAGGGACGCGTCATAATAGATGGCCGTTTTGTTGCGGTGCTTGGCATAATAGATGGTGGGAACGATATACAGTTTGTCGGTGATATATCTGAATCCGAAGTCGAAATTGTCCGCGATTTCCAGCTCCTGGTTGTCCCAGAGGTCCTGCAGGGTGATGCCCTTGGCATCGAACGCACTCTTCTGGGAAATAAAGAAAGGATAAAGCGCCACACTCATGCCATAGTTTCGGCCGTAGGAAAAATAGCAGCTCAGTGAATCGGTCAGAACATAGCTCACGCCGGCATTGGGAAGGATCTCATGGAAATCCTTGGACTCGGCGCTCGCGCTGGCTACGATGCCGGTGGACCTTCCCAGGGCGGATTCATAGCTGACGTCCGGAATGCCCTGGGTGTTGTAGGTGGTGATCTCAGGCATGGCATAATTCAGATATTTCATGCCGGCGTCAAACTGAAACCGACCGATGGCATATTTGCCGGACACAAAAGGTGTTTGCTGACGATGACGGGATGAATCGGAAAGAATCTGCCATTTGTCGAAAACGAGCCTGCCGTTGGACACCCGGTATAATTTCCAGGAGGTGGGCGGTCCGGGTCTTTCCTGTTCAAGATAAAAATAGCCGATATCAAGATCCAGGGCGTTCCACTTCACGGCGTATTTCGCCTGCACGCCGTTGAGGTCGTGATCGATGTCCCATTTGCGAATCCGGTTCTGGCCGTTTTTCATGGTGATCGTTTCTTGATAATACCCCCTGTCATTCCAATAAAATGGCTTTAGCGTTAGTTTTGAATTTTCCGTAACGGCATATTCGATATTGGCCAGAATATTGTGGTCTTCGAACTTGTTTTTGTTATATCCATAATAAAAATAATCAGATCGGTTGTCGGTAAAATCAGAATCGTAATTCTCGCCAAGTGATGCGGCCTGCTGAAAATTGAGCGGCCGGTAGGAATTGGCCTCTGTCTTGTTGTAGATGGAGAAAAACTCGAATTTGAGTCTGTCGCCGATGATTTGACTCAACCCCAGCATCGCATTTTGGCGCTTTGCATCGCCTTCACCCTTCCACTTGTCCGCGGCAGTATTGGAATAGGAAATGAACCCGGCCGTTTGGGAAGGTAGTGTGCCTGAGTCAAGCCGTAAGAAGGTCCTCCTGGCGTCATGACTGCCCAAGGTCTGTTTCAGGTTGAACCCGAAGTCTTCTTCCGGCCGTTTGACCTGCATATCGATTTTTCCACCGATATTCGTGAGGCCGAACCCCTTTTCCGCGGGCACGCCTCCCTTGTAAATGGATATGCTGCTGAAGTTTTCCATGTCGTAGATATTGGCGCCACCCCCCGGTCTTGCCGACATCGGAACGTTTTCCATGTTGATGGGGGTGGCGGGGTTGCCTCCCCCTGTCGGTTCAATCCCTCTGAAGCGAAACGACTCGTGATAATTGCTGATATCGCCCAGACCCAGGGGGTCCACGCTTTGCTGATGCACGGATGGGATCAGATTGATGGCCTTTGGCACGGACATCATGGCCGTGGGCCCGAGGGCGCCTATCCCCTTTTCGGTGATTTTTGTTTTGGTGTTGGTTTCCGTAAAAAGAGGCCCTACAAATTCTTCTTCCTCGAATCGGCCTTCCACCACGACCTCGGGTAACGTGACGATATCTTTTTGCTCATTTTCATCCTGTGCATTTGCCGGTGTGAGAAACAGGGTCAACAAAACGAACAGCACAGATCCGATACAAGTGAAACCTCCCATCATCCCTTCCTTTCATCACGTTTATCCATGGTGGTAGAGCACATGCCGATGTCAATGCAAAGCGGTACAAGCCGTTACAATGTAATTTTAAAACGTAATTAATCGTTAAATAGGGTCATCGCCCAATACATTATAGATTATAAAAAAGTCAAATAATATTTATAAACGTCATTATTGATTGCCGTGTGCCGGATCAAGATGCCGGATTTGACCCGGCATCCCGAACCCGTTTAATGGGGGGCGATTGGCTTTCTTCAAACGGCAGGGCGGGCTTTTAATTCATGCGGTAGTGGCCGGTCAGGGGAAACTCGAAAAGCCGGGCTTCCTCCCTTGCGCCGGCGCCGATGTTGTGGATCACATAGGGTACGCCGGTGGCGGTTTTGCGATTGCTGACGATCATGATGTGTGGCCGGTGGCGCGGAACGGTGCAAGTCACCAGGTCTCCCGGGCGATAATCCGCCGGGCGGGATGAAACAGGAAGGGCCCAGCCCTGGCGCTTGAAAAAGGTTTGCAGGTTGGGCACCCGGCGATGATCGATATTGGGATCCGGCCGGGAAAGACCCCAATGTCGTGGATAGCGGTCAAAATGGGCGCGCATATCCGCATGCACCCGTTGTTGCAGATCCAGTCCGAAAGCATCGCGCATGGCGCGGATCACCACATCCGTGCAGACGCCGCGATCGCGCGGGACATCGCCTCCCGGATAGGTGAGCTTGACATAGGCGGGATCGTAAATGCGCGTGATCCCGATCTGGGCGCGGGCCGCGGTCACCAGCCCCGACGGCGGGTCGGCCACAACCAAGAGGGCCGGGACGCCGAGCAGGAGTCCGATGAGGACAAGCAGCGCCGTTATCCGCCGTACGGGAAAAACGGGTTGGTGCTGATTGGTGCGGGGTCGCATGGGATGCGCGTCCTTTTGTTCTTTGCTGTCATGGACCGCTCCTATATCCCACGTGATGTCATCGTTTATCGTGGTTTGCTGTAGGAGCTGGCCATGCCTGCGACCATTGTTTTTGGAGCTGGCACACACGGCAATGCTTATTATTATCTCCTGCATTTTCTAAACAATGCCAAAACGGGAAACGCTCAGGTTAGGTTTTAACGTCTATAGCATCGGACTGGCGGGCCAACAAGGGGATGCATCCTTATTTGTATAGCCTCGGAGCGTGTAAGATCGATACAGCTACATCCCCTTATTTTCGTAAAAAGTGTAACATCTTTTCACAACCAGAATTGCGCCGCTGAGCATCGTGGTGGTGAATTGTCAATTAATTTAGATGTTTTTGGCCATACGCACATAATTCAGCCTATGGTACTATATTTGCTATTATTTCTCAACGCTTGTGACATGCTCTGATGATTGGATGGCTTTGAGGCGGACATTATTATCAGGGGGGCAGTTTTTTACTGAAGACGAAGGTCTGAGAATTCAACCGAACGAGGAACAAGGAATCCGGCCGGGAACATCTGTGGGGGATGAAAAGGCTACTGGGATCTGAGCTGAAGCGCTAAAA
>NZ_BBCC01000114.1 GCF_001311845.1 Desulfosarcina cetonica JCM 12296
CGCACATCCTGCCCACGGGCCGCAACTTCTACTCCGTGGACCCCCAGAAGATCCCCACACCGGCGGCCTGGGAAACGGGCAAAAAACTCGCCGATGCCCTGATCGCCCGGTATCGAAAGGAACATGACCGCTATCCCGACAACGTGGGCCTGATCCTGTGGGCCAGCCCCACCATGCGCTCCAAGGGCGACGATGTGGCCGAAATTCTCTATCTGCTGGGCGTGCGCCCGGTGTGGCAAAAAGGATCGGGCAATGTCCGCGGGGTGGAAATCATTCCCGCGTCAGAGCTGGGCCGGCCGCGCATCGACGTGACGCCGCGCATTTCCGGCATCTTCCGCGATGCCTTTCCCCTGCTGGTGGACCTGATCGACAAGGCCGTGCAGATGGTGGCGGCGTTGGCGGAACCGCCGGAAGGCAATTTCATCCGCCGCCACGTGATCCGGGACATGCGCGACCTCACCGCCGATGGCCTGGATGAGGACGCCGCCTTCCGCCAGGCCACCTTCCGCATCTTCGGATCCCCGCCGGGCAGCTACGGCGCCGGCGTGGCGCAGCTGGTGGAGTCCAAGCAGTGGCAAACCACCGACGATCTGGGAGAAATGTATATCCGCTGGTCATCCTACGCCTACGGCCAGCAGACCTTCGGCGCACCAGCCGAATCCGTTTTCCGGCGGGCCCTGGGGCGCATGTCGGTGACGGTCAAAAACGAGGACACCCGCGAAAAGGACATGATGGCCTGCACCGATTTCTACAATTACCACGGCGGCCTGATCACGGCGGTGCATGCCGTGCAGGGCCGGCGTCCCTTCTCCCTGGCCGGCGACAGCGCGGACCCCGACCAGGTGGTCGTGCGCACCACCACCGAGGAGGCCCGGCACATCTTCCGCGCCCGCCTGCTCAATCCCAAGTGGCTGGAAGGCCTCAAACGGCACGGCTACAAGGGGGCCGGCGACATCTCCAAGGCCATGGACATCATCCTCGGCTGGGATGCCACCGCCGACGTGGTGGATGACTGGATGTACCGGCGTTTTGCCGAACGCGTTCCCTTGAACCCGGAAATGGCCGACTGGATGAAAGCAGTCAACCCTTATGCATTGCACAACATCATCGACAAACTGCTGGAGCCGCCGGCCGGGGCATGTGGCAGGCGGATGAGAAGACCATCGACGCCTTGAAAGACGCTTATCTGGATGCTGAAGGAGAAATCGAGGAAGTGACGGATCGGTGAACGGTAACCGGTGATCGTTGGAGCGGGATAGACAAACAAAACGGCCCGAAAGTATCGCGGGCAACCCTTCCCGCCAGACGATCGAGCCGTTTTTATCCCTTATCGGTGACTCACCTTACAAACAGGCTTTTACTTCAACGCAATCCCCGCATCCTTGGCGGCATCCCGGATATGGTCGACAAAAATTTCGGCAAAGGCGTCATTGGTGCCGAGACCTTGCAAAACCGGCATGACTTTCAAGCCCTGTTTCTCGATCAACGTTTTCCAGGAGTCGTCTTCCGCGCTGGCCATGTCGTTGGTCGCATGATCGCCTGCCACGATCATGAAGGGCTTAAGCATGACCTTGCTGCCCTTGGCATGGGCGGAGAGATATCTCAGGACATCGTCTATCGCCGGATAGCCTTCCACGGAGCCGATATAGGTTTTCACGTCGGGGTACATCTCACGCATGGCTTTGGTGGTTTCGCAATAAACACCGGTTGACCAATGCTCGTTGCCATGGCCCATGTATACCAAGATGGCCTTGTTTTTCTTGGCCAGGGCAAAATCGCCGGCCAGCGTCTGGATGGCTCTTTCGATATCTTCATGATAGTCGTATTGCGGTCCCACGGTGCCCAGTGCCGGACGGCCCAGGGCAATTTTATCAAAGGGCCGCCATTTGGGTTTTAGAGTGCGGATGGAGCGGATAGCATCCACGTAGGCCGCCAGATCACTGGACTCCTCCATAAAAAACATATGTGTGGGCTGCACGATGATGTCGGTGTAGCCCTCTTCCTGCAGGTCGCCGAAGGTGGCGATGATGTTCTTGACATAAAGAACTTCCTCAGGAACCCCCTTGCCGAGCCATTCCTTGGCGTTGGCTGACGCTTTTTCCATATCGAGCGGATGATGTTGGAAGTAAAGGTAACCTTCACCGGGACCCCGGGAAACGCTTTTTTGATCTGATCCTGGATATTGGTGATGGCGTTCACCGCCTCGGGCACGGTGGTACCGAAGCTGGCCAGGATAATGGCGGTTTTGGATTCGCTCTGGTGCTCACCGCCGGAAGCCAGCGCCTGGATGGACATCGAGGCCACCAGGAACATCGCCAACAAACAAATCATGAAATTTTTTCTCATCTTACATCTCCTTCTGGTTACGTTGGGTTATGATACGTTTGCAAAAAACCGGCTCGTCAAGAGCTGGGCCACATTGCTGTTAGAACTTGATACTAACGCCGGCCTCCACATAGGCGCCATCAAGGACATAATAGGCGGTGAGCGGTTCGCCGCCGGGTTCGGTCAGCTCGCCATCCGTATTGATGGCCCGTTCCATCTTCTCGTCAAAGATGTTCTTACCCAGGATCCAGACCTTGTAGCGGCTCCAGGTGTAACTAATCGATGCGTCGAAGGTGGTCTTGGAAGGATAGGTCAGACTGTTGAGATAATCCAGGTAATACTCGCCCCAGATGTTGGCGTCCACGCTGGCCCTGAATCCATCAAAAGGGTAGAAATCAAGACCCACGCGGCCGTTGAATTCAGGAATACCGTTGACCTGATAGCCATCCAGGTCGGCCAGAACGCGGGTGTTGGATGGGTGTTCGTAGACACGGGCCGTGCCCTTTTTCCATTCGGCGTTAATATAGGCGCCCGACAACCGGTAGCCCAGCCAGTCCAGCGGCCTTCCGTCGAGCTCCAGTTCGACGCCGTAGGTTTCGGCATCGCCGGTGTTCTTTTGACCGTAATAGGAACCGCCTTCATAGTAGCTGCCAAATTTGTCCTTCGTCTCCGTCAGGTATACGGTAAGGGTCATGTTCAGACCGCGATTCACCCGGTGCTTGTAGCCCAACTCGAAGGTGGTCGCTTCCTCGGGCTTGAGATCCTCAGGCCGGTTGTTGGGGCTGCCGTAATTGGAGGCCCAGAAGTAATACTGGGGGCTGGGAAACCAGTAATTCCGGCTCACCGAAAAGTACAGATTGGCATTGGGCGTAAAATGGTAGGCCGGCGCCACGGACCAACTCCATTTGGTGTCATCGGCATCCACCTGTTCCGGCACCTTGTTTTCCAAGGTCAGATCCACCTGATCGATGCGAACGCCGATCTTCAATCCCCAATGGTCGCCGAACATCAGGTCATTGTCCCAGAAAACACCGATATTGGTTTCCTCCAGATCCAGATCGTACGCTGCGGTGCTGACGGTTCCGGCGGTGTCGTAGGGGTAGGTCCGGCGCTGGCTGAAGTCCACCGCCTCGTAATTGACACCGATGGTCGGTGTGTAACCGATCGCACCGAAATTCATGGCATAACCTGCGGAAAGGGTCGCCGTATAGGTATCCTGTTCGCGGTGGTCCTCATCGCCCCGGCTTCTACTGGATGAATAGTAGATATCCTTGGTGTCATAGTAGCGTTCATCATAGCAAGTGTAGGACAGCGTGCCGTCGACGAACAGGGGATTCCCCTTATGGGAGAAATTCAGCGTATAAATCGCCGATTCCTGCTCGGTCCGGTTGTTCCAGACCAGGTCGTCATCGTCCACGGCCCGGGGAAAATGGATATTCCGGCGGTAGTTATCCAGTTGCCATTGGTATTTGTAAAGATCGTAAGCCGAGTCACGGTCGTAGTCCACCCAATTGGCACTGACACCAATGCGGGTCAAAGCCGAGAGATTGTAGCCCAACTTGAGGAGGCCCGCCGTACGCGACTCATCTTCCTCCTCGTAGCCATCGGTCTCAAAATAGGACAGATCCGCATAGTAATCCCATTGGTTCAAGCGGCCGTCCAGGCTGCCTGAGACGTTGGAAGTGCTCCAGGATCCGTAACTCCCGGACAGCCGGACGTTCAGCGGCTTGTCTGCCTGACCCTTTTTGGTGATGATGTTGATCACGCCGCGGGCGGATCCCGGTCCATAGGCGATGCCGGCCGAACGCAGGACCTCGATACGGGCGATCTGCGAAACCGGAATGAGATCCAACTCCTCACGGCGGTTATTGCCGTATTTCTGGGGCACGCCATCCACCAGGATCACCGGTCCCCCCGCCATGGAGCTACGGGTTCCCCGAATCGACAGCGATGTACTGCTGGCGCTGGTGTTATAGACGCCGGGAATGCGCTCCAGGGCCTCGATAATGTTTTTCGCCCCCATCTGCTCCAGATCGGCGGCCGTGATCACCGAGATACTGGCTGGAGTATCGATCATTTTTGTCTTGCTGGTCGAGGTGACGACGATCTCATCGAGTACGTGGGTCTGCAGCCCATCCTCATCCGCCAGCACTGGCAAAGGACACATCAGCAACCCGATCATCACAGCCAATCCACCCAAGACGTTTCGTCCGCCACTTCCCTTGATTTTCACTTTTTTCTCCTTCCCATTGGAATCCGTAACAACGTTCGAACCAAACTAACCCAGTGAAACCAGCCGTCGGAGAAAAAGTCAGGCGGTGACAGGCCCGGACAAAAAAACAACATGGGCATGTAACGCCCCCTTAGAAAGGGAGCGCGACATTGACGTGCCGGCAAACTTAATTCTCGAAGCTATGGCCGGTATACGTACTCTGGCAGGTCTTCTGACTTTCCCCGTCCTTTTAAGCGCCTTCCCGTTTCAGTTCGCTGAAACAGTGTCCGATGCCCAAGGATGTTCCCGGCATGGCCGGGAGGGATCACAGCGGCGGATCCGTCTCCGATTCTCACGGAGTGCCCTATTTTGCTTCTCGCACCAGAATACAGAACCTTTTTTGACGGATTCGTAAAAAGCCCGACATCGGCGCCTTCGCGAATCCTTCGTCACTGCGGCGTACGCAAAAGTACGCCTCCTTTTTGAAGTAAATGATATCAGCGCACGGCGAAAATCAGTTCCCGCTGACACCGAGCCCTTCATGCGGATACAGGCCCATGGCCATGGCCAATCCGGCCATATTCTTGCGCATCCACAACCGCAGGCAGCGGGTCAATTTAGGATCGTGAAAATGGATCACTTCTCCCAGCAGTCCAAATCGTTTTGTACACGCCAATATAAATGCATTTTTCTTCCCTTTACGTCCTTAGAATTCAATGCGCATGGGTTTCTCTCAACGGTAGGGGCGAAATTTTCGCCCCCCACCATGGGGCTTAAAATGTATAGGACACGCCTACCCTGTAATTTCGTTTCTCATCTTCATCCTTTATGTCAATTATCAATCCCGCGCCTTGTTCACGGTCCCTAACGCCAGCCAAAAAAACACCAATCCCGCTGCCGTCAGTAAGGCATAGGCCTGCCACGCGGGATTTTCTCCAAAGGCCGTACTGCGAATCGCATGGGATGCATGGGTCAATGGCAGAATCGATAATGCCTTTTGGGCCCATAGCGGAAGACGCTCCAAAGGGAAAAAAGTGCCACCCAGAAAGGCCATGGGCGTGATGACAAAACTGGTCAGAAGACTTTGGTCGGCGTGGGATTTGACCAGCATGGCCAGGGCCACGGCCAGGGAGGCGAACACGAAACTGTTGAGCAATACCGCCAGCCAAAGCAGCAGGCCGTAATGCAGCCGCACGCCGAACAGCAGACCCAGGATCAGAATCACACCGATGGCCAACAGTGCCCGGGTCATGCCGGCCAGCACCTCGCCGGCGACGTAGGCGACATTGCGGATGGGGGCGGCCTGAAACTCCTCGAAGATATACCAGTAGAAGCGCGCCACATTGATGTCCGTGGCAATACCGAAGCTCTGGGTCATGCTGCTCATGGCAATGAGGCCGGGAATGAGAAATTCCAGGTAGGTATGCCCATCGAGGCGTACCGCATCGCCCATGGCGTACCCGAAGGCGATCAGATAGAGCAGCGGCGAAACCGCCATGCCGGCGATCTGGCGTTTGAACCGGCGTTTGAGAATCAAAGCTTCGCGAAAGTAAACGGCGATGAATCCTTGCATGGTAAAACCTTTACTTAACACTGATCGATAGGATTTAGTGAGCACCATGACCGGCATGGGCCTTGGCGGCATGGGTACCATGCCCGCCCGGAGCATGATTCCCATGCCCCTGATGACCGTGCGCCGATTGGCCCTGGATGGCGGCTGCCGCGCCCTCTTGGGCCCCCACCTTTTTTCCGGTCAGGGACAGAAAGGCGTCTTCCAGGTTGACCCGGCGCAGGGTGAACCCATTGTGACCCGCCGCACCCGATGCCTGGGCCGCCTCCCGGCTGGGGAAATAGGCCGATGTCATGCCATCGTCGGTCATCCAATCGATGGCCCAGTGGCCGACACCGGCCATCAGGTTCGTCGGCGTGTCCACGGCCACGATCTGACCACCGTCCAGGAAGGCCACCCGGTCGGCCAGGAACTCGGCCTCTTCGATGTAGTGGGTGGTGAGAAAAATGGTCGTGCCGTTTTTCTGAATCTTCTTGATCAACGACCAGATGCGTCGCCGGATACCGGCATCCAGGCCCACGGTGGGTTCATCGAGAAACAGGATACGCGGATCGTGCAACAGGGCCCGCGCGATCATGACCCGGCGCTTCAACCCGCCGGACAGCTGTTTGACCAGGCTGTCCGCCCGATCGCGAAGTTCGATATAGGTCAAGAGCGCGTCGATGCGCTGTTTACGGGATGACGCCGACATGCCGAAGAGCCGGCCGTGGATGTCCAGGTTCTCGCCCACGGTCAGTTCGCTGTCCAGGTTGACGTGCTGGGGAACCAGGCCGCATTGGCGTTTGGCTGCCACGGCCGCCGCTTTGATGTCGTGGCCGTTGAGCGCCGCGGTCCCCGCCGTCAGCCGGGTCAGCCCGGTGAGAATCCGGATCGTGGTGGTCTTCCCCGCTCCGTTGGGTCCCAGGTAGGCGAACAGTTCTCCGGCCGGCACGTGCAGGTTAACGCCGGATAGGGCTTGGTGATTGCCGTATGCTTTTGCAGGTTTTTGATGTGTATCAATTTCTATGGTCCTCTGGAAAGACAGTGTTAAGTAGTTAAGTTTTAAGTGTTAAGTTGAGGAATACGGTCAACTATAAATCGATTCCCACCCTTCCCTTAATACTTGGAACTTTACACTTAACACTTTTTTATCCTGCCCTGCGCGATCTCAATTTCTCCACATTATCCGCAATCTCCATGAGTGGCTGGCGTCGCACCCGATGCGGCAGGGCCAGTTCGGCGGCGGTCTGAATATCGCCGGATGCGACTTCGTTGCGGCCTTCATAGGCGGCCAGGGTCTTGGCGGTCTTGAGGATGATGATATCGCCCCGGTGGCCGTCCACGCCCACGTCCAGGCAGTATTGGGCGATCTCGTAAAGGCGCTTCCTGGCCACCGTCACCTGGGGATAAAGGGTGGTGGCCGCCAGGATGCGATCGGTCAAGGCTTTGGATTCGAAGGCCCACTGGCGGATGAAATCCTCCGGATGATCATCGAAGGCGGCGCGCCGCTCCATCACCACCACGCGGTCATCGGCAGCGATAATGCCCTCGATGTTGACGCACAGCCCGAAGCGGTCGAGCAACTGCGGTCGCAATTCTCCCTCCTCGGGATTCATGGTCCCCACCAGGGTGAATCGCGCCGGATGAGAAAAGGAGACCCCTTCCCGCTCGATGCTGTTAACGCCCATGGCCGCCGAATCGAGCAGCACATCGACCACGTGGTCGTCCAGCAGGTTGACCTCGTCCACATACAAAATCCCCCGGTGGGCTGCGGCCAGCAGTCCCGGTTCGACCCGTTTCTCGCCTTTTTTCAGTGCATGTTCCAGGTCCATGGTGCCCACCACCCGATCCTCGGTGGCGCCGACGGGAAGCTCGACCACCCGCACCTTACGGCTCCGGGTCGGCGGGAGGCCGTCGCCGGGCAGGTTCAACAGACGGACGATTTCCAGATACACCGCCTCTTCTTCCCCGGGCGCCAGTTGAAAGGGGTCATCGGCGTAGACCTCGATCTGGGGCAAAATATCGGCCAGGGCCCTCACGGCCGTTGACTTGGCGGTGCCTTTCTCTCCGCGGATCAGCACGCCGGAAAGGCCGGGGTTGATCACGTTGAGAATCAGGCCAGCTTCATCTTCTCCTGGCCGACAATGGCCGTGAAGGGGTAGATCGGTGCGCTTTTCACAGGTGTTGTCCTTTCACGAGATTGACCAGGCTTTGGGCCTTGAGGTCGTCGATTTTGAAATAGCGGGCCTTGAGGGCGGCCGCCAGGCGCCGCGCCAAGCCGAAGGTCACCAAACCGGCCTCCTCGGTATCCACCACGATATGCTGGATCCGCTCATCCCGGCCCATGGCCGTGGCCAGACGCAGGGCCTCGTCCACCGGTTTACCCTCCCCCAGGGCCACGTTGCTCTTCCCGTCGGTGATCAGGATCACGATGGGGCGTGCGGAAGGATCCTTGAGCAGCATGTTGCGCACCTGCTCGAAGGTTTTGGTCAGGCCGGCCGACAGCGGCGTGCGCCCGCCCACGGGGAGTTCGGCGAGCAGCTTGCCGGCCAGATCCACCGATGTCGTGGGCGGCAGGTTGACGGCCGCGTCATTCCTGCGGAACGAGATCATGGCCACCCGGTCCCGCTTCTGGTAGGCGTCCAGTAAAAGCGACATGACGGCCCCCTTGGACGCGGCCATGCGGCCCCGGCGCCCATGGAACCGCTGGCATCCACGGCAAAGAAGATAAAGTTACCGATCCGCTTCTCGCGGATCTTCCCCCGGACATCCGCCTCGGTCAGTTTGACGCAAAGGCCGTTGCCGTTGCCATTGCCGCGCACTTTCTGATAGGGCGCGGCGGCCCGCAAGGTGGCATCCAGGGCGATGTCGCCGTTTTGCCGGTTCATGCAGCTCTTGACGTAGCGCCCCTGCTTCTGGGAGACTCGCGTGCGCGACCGCCGGCCGGAGCCCCGGCGAAAGAGGCGGTCCTTGGGGACACTGAGCGGCTTGACCTTGAAGGTGGCCCCGATCTCGAAAATGCGATCCTCGCACCGGTCGGGCTTCTGGGCACCTCGATCGGGCGACGGCGAATCCTCGTCCGGTGTCGGGTCGGTCCGATCCGGCCCGGGCGATGGGGGCTGCCCGGCGTCACTTCCCGCTTGCGGTTCCTGGGGCGGCTTTTCATCCGGCGGTAAATCCTGGGGCGGATCGTTCGCCTCGTGTTGAGAATCCTCCAGTGGTGGTGGCGGGGGCGGCTGAGCGTCGCGACGCCGATGCACCAGGACCATGGAGGCCACCTGCCGGATATGATCCACGGTGACCTCGGGCGCCGAGTTCAGGGCCGCCAGGGCCAGGGCCGCCTGTTCCATCACCAAATCGGCCCGATGACCGGCAACAAAGTTCTCGATGCACAATTCGCTGATAAAGCTACGCAGATGGCGGGGCATGCGAACCGCCGGCAGGTTGACCCGTCCGGTTCGGATGCGGCGGGCCATGCGTTCGTTCTCGTCGGCAACGGACCGCAGGAAACCGGTGGGATCCGCATCAAAAGCTTCGCGGCGCTGCATGAGCCGCACCCGGTCATCCAGGGATTCGACGCCGGCGGTCTCCACGCACAGACCAAAACGGTCGAGGAGCTGGGGTCGCAGTTCCCCCTCCTCGGGATTCATGGTGCCCACCAGGATAAACCGCGAGGGATGGCGGAAGGAAATGCCCTCCCGTTCGATGATGGTCTCACCCGAGGCTGCCGCGTCCAGGACAATGTCGACGATGTGATCGTCCAGCAGATTGACCTCGTCGACATACAAATACCCCGGTGGGCCGCGGCCAGCAGGCCCGGCTGAAGCGCGCGCCGGCCTTTTCTGACGGCCCATGCGAAATCGATTCCGCCGGCGACCCGGTCCTCGGTGGCGTTGAGCGGCAGGTTAACCACGCGCACCCGCCTTTTGACGGTTTTCATCCGGCCGGCCTGCCGCCGGCAATCCTCACAAAAGGCCTCGGGATAATCCGGTTGGCAAGCATAGGCGCAGCCCGCGACCACATCGATCTCGGGTAAGATGGCCGCCAGGGCACGGACTGCCGTCGACTTGGCCGTGCCCTTTTCGCCGCGGATCAGTACGCCGCCGATGGCGGGGTTGACGGCATTGAGCAGCAGGCTTTGCTTGAGGGCGTCCTGACCGATGATGGCGGCAAAGGGAAAAACGGAATGAGAGGAAGAGTGAGAGACGGGGGGACGAAGAGGCACTGGGACAGATTGTGTTGTAGACACACACGCGTCTTTTAATCGAGAAACGGTGCCTATCTCGCTGTTTTTTTTGGGCAACATTAATTGATGGTCCATTTTTCTGGTTGCTTGATCATGTTAACGATTTTGCCTTGGATGTTTTCATAAGATTCATCCAATGCCTTCGCCTGATCTTCTCTCAGATATCCGCACTTGTATGTAAATTCGATCCATACTTGGGTTTCGGCCGCCTCTGCTTCCGCATCACTCAATTTACTGACAAAGGCCTTGGGATATCGTCTCTTACGCCATGCTTCGGCAATATTCGCACAAACCGATCGGGAAGATCGCCGAATCTGATCGGTCAATGAATAGCGTTCCTCGGCGGGAAATGTTTTGCTCATCATGTATATGTCCATCGCCGCTCGCATGGCTAATTGATAAACATCCAAATCCCGAAAATGCCGAATTCTCCCCATCACCCTCTCTCCGTTTCCCCCTGTCTCAATCAAATCCGCCAACTCATCCCCACCAACCAACACAACGGCGGCGCCAGCAAGCGTCGGCATAGTAGTAGGTCTTGTCGAAGAGGTTTTCGATTTCGGTAAACAGGCTGAAGCGCCCGAAGGCATACTCAGCGCGTAGATCGGTAAGCATGTATTCCGGCACGGTCTTGGTGTTGGCCGTGTTGCGGTAGACTTTGGAAACATACTTGTTGGTCAGCACGATGGAAACCGGCCGGGTGGGTTTCCAGTAGACGTCCAGGTGGATGGTGTGCCTGGCCTTGGCCGGCAGCCATCGATCGACCTCCTCGTTGACGGCCTCCATATAGGTATAGCTGCCTTTGATCTTGAGCGTGTCATGGGCTTTCCAGGCAACGGCCAGGTCGCCACCGGTGTAGGTGACCAGACCGAAGTTCCGGTATTGTCCGATGCCGTCCTCGCCGGTGACGTAGGTGATCCGGTCGGCCAGCCGGTTGTAGAAAAGCGAAATGCTGCCGGAAAGCCTCGCATGGGGTTCGACGAACAGGGACAGGCTGTAGTTGTCGGCCGTCTCCATGTTGAGATCGGGGTTGGGGCGGGTCGAGCTGGTCTGGTTGTAGCGCTGATAGAAAGACGGGGTGTTGTCGGTTCGGCTGTACACGGCGCTTAATCGCCAGGGTGTTTTTTTGTAAGTCAGTTTGACTTCCGGGTTGACGGCATCGTCAAAGGCCGAATTGACGTTTCCGCGCAAGCCGGCGGTCAGGGTCAGGCGCCTATCGAACAGGTGCAGGGTCTGGGCGGCAAACAGGGATCCGGTTTGCTCCTGCTGGTCGTCGAAGTTGGTGCCCGACGCGCGGCTCAGGCGAAACGCGGCGCCGGTGTTCAGTTCGCCCCATTTACCGGTGGCCTTGGTGACCGACAGGTCTTCTCCCCACTCGGATACCCGCAATCGCTGATCGATGCCACGGCTGCGGTCGGTATTGTGGTTTTGGCCTTCGTTGAAAAAGGTCGTGCTGGTCACCGGATCCCAGCTCGCCCGCAGGGAGAGGTTGGTGTTGTCGGACGACTTGCGCGCATGCGGCGTCGGATAATCGGGCAGGCCGCTGGATCCCCGCTCGTCTTCCAGATGGTCCACCGACAGGGACAGGTGTCTTCCCGGGTCAATCGCATAGCCCACCTTGGCGCCGCTTTGCCAGCGCTCTTTGTCATTGTTGGTCTTGTATCCGTCGGTGGTTTCGAATCCGCCGCTCACCCCGGCCGACCAGCGGCCGGCGGACATCTGCAGGTTGGCATAGCCGTAGCCGGTACCGTAATTGCCACCATAGACCTTGACATTGCCGGTCAGGCGCGTGGCCCGCTGGGTGGTGATCAGGATCACCCCGCCGGATGCATCCTGACCGTAACGCAGCCCACCCTTGCCGCGCAGGACCTCGATCCGTTCCACTTCGGCCGGCGACACCAGCTCCCAGTTGACGGCCCCGTGACTGGAGGTGGGATCGTTGATGGGCCTTCCGTCCACAAAGACCTTGACCTTGTAGACACCATGGATTCCCACGGACGAATCGCCGGCGGTCACCCCGGGAACGTGGTTGAGCACGTCGGCCATTTTATGGGCCTGCATGGCACGGATCTCCTCGGCGGTGATCACGATGGTATCACCGTTGTCGGTGGCGGATGGCTGGGCCTGATCATCGGAAACCGTCTGCGCATGGGCGAAACCCGCCATCGACGGCATAAACAAGACAACCCAACAAACCAAAGCACGCAGCATTACCCGTTCAACATGTTTCCGACAGATCATCAGTTCTCACCCAGCTATCCGTTACCGATCTCTTCTTCGCGGTCGTGGACCGCTCCCACAGCCTCAGCTCCCAGTGTCTGTCCTGAAAGGGTAGATTTCGCCTGAGTTCGAGGCGGCAGGTGGATTCAAACCGGAGGAATATATTTAATATTTTGAGGATTTGAATCCACCTGCCAACGTGGAAATCGGGTGAAATATGCCGTTTCAGGATAGACACTAACGGTCGCTCCACTCTTCTATTTCCCCATCCATCTCCAAATACGCATTACGCAACTCCTCGGTCATCTCCTCACCGGCGTCCCACATGCCGCGATGGATGGCTTCCAGCAGCTTGTCGAGGATATTCTGCAAGGCAAAGGGGTTGACCTGTTTCATCCATTCCTGCATCTCGGGATCCAGGGCATAGGCGTTGGCGATCTTCTCATACATCCAGTCGTCGACGACCTCGGCGGTGGCGTCCCAGCCCAGCACCACATCCATCATATGGGAGATGTCGCCGGCGCCCTTGTATCCGTGGCGCTTCATTCCTTCCAGCCATTTGGGATTGACCAGCCGGGAGCGCAACACGTGCTTGGCCTCCTCGAAGGTGGTCCGGATCTTGACCCGCTTGGGATCGGCGGAATCGCCCATGACGGCAAAGGGCAGGCTGCCGCGCACGGTCTTGGCCGCCACGATCATGCCGCCGTAGTAGTTGTAGTAATCGGTGCACGACATCATGTCGTATTCCCGGGAGTCCTCGTTCTTCACGGTCACGTCCATGCGTGCCAGGTGCCGGCGGTAGACGTCGGGTTTTTGCTTCCCATAGCTGCCCCGACCATAGGCGTGGGAAGAATAACGGATGTAATTGTTGCCCAGATCCGCCTGAGTCTCCCAGTTCTTGGACTCCACCAGTTCGGCCACGCCGGCGCCGTAAGTGCCCGGCGGGCAGCCAAAGACACGGAAAGTGGCCTCGCGAAAAGCGTCTTCTTCGCTCATGCCCATCTGGCGGTATTCCTCGAGGTCCTTGAAGACGTTGCGACGCACGAAATTGGACTCGGGCGGCTCCTTGAGGGCCGCCACCATGCACACGGCCTCGTCGACGCGCTCGACCAGGTTGGGGAACGAATCCCGAAAAAGCCCGGAGATGCGCGGGGTCACATCCAATCGAGGGCGTTTCAACTCACTGGCCGGAATGACTTCCAGGCCGGTCACATTGCCGCTACCTCTGGCCCAGACCGGCCGCACCCCCATCAAATAGTAAATCTCGGCGATGTCGTCGCCGCGGGTGCGCATGGTACTCGTACCGTAAAGCAGGATGCCGATATTGTCCGGGTAGCGGCCCGATTCGGCCATGTAACGCGCGATGAGCGCATCGCCCAGGCGCACGCCCACCTCCCAGGCCGCCGGGGTGGGGATTTTGTTGGGATCCACGCTGTAGAAATTGCGCCCGGTGGGCAGGATGTCGGCCTGGCCGCGGGTGGGCGCCCCCGAAGGGCCGGGCGGCACGAATCCGCCGGTAAAGCCGGTGAAGCTGGCATCGATCTCCTCGGCGCAGCGTCGGATACGGGGTACCAGGGTATCGGCGATATAGGTGAGAACTTCCGCGGCTTCGGCCGAGGTGCGATCCAACACAAGGTTGATCAGCGCCGGCACGCGTTCCGGCCGGTACCCCGCGGCCGCCAATCCATGGGCCAGGGCCAGGGCCTTTTTCGTGGGCATGGCGAATGATTTCGGCGCCGCTCAGCCCCCTGAAGCGCGCCGGCCGCTGGCCACGGTGATCGAGCACATCGTCGTAATCGAATCCCATGCTGCGCACCATGGCCTCGCGCAGGGAGGGAACGCTGCCGTTGGCCAGGCGGGTAAGCTGCACCACGAATTCCTCCAGCCGTGCACCCTCGGGCGGCATGCCCATGACGTGCAGGCCGTCACCGATCATCGTGTCGGAAAGCTCTTCGATGTAAGCGTGCAACCGCTCCAGGAAGCCATCGAAATCGGCCAGGGCGGTCTCCCGGGTCAGTTCCAGATCCTTGTCCAGGCTGGCCGCCGCCACCGCTTCCCAGATCATGGGTTTGAGGATCTCCACCTTGGCCGGATCCTCGGCAACGGCCACGGCGTAGTCGGTCACCAGGCCCTGCACCTTACCCAGGTCGTCGTATAGATCGGCATTGGTGTAGGCCGGGGTCAGGTGGTCGATGATGCAGGCATAGCTCCTGCGCTTGGCTGGGTGCCTTCACCGGGGTCGTTGATGATGTAGGGATAGACATTGGGCAGCTCCATGATGGCCAGATCCGGGTAGCAGCTCTCGGACAGTCCCAGGGCCTTGCCCGGCAGCCATTCCAAACTGCCGTGCTTGCCCACGTGCATGACCACGTCGGCTTCGAACACATCCCGGATCCAGCGGTAGTGGGCCAGGTAGGGATGGGGTGGCGAAAGGTACATGTCATGGTAAATCGCGTCGATCTGCTCCAAATACCCCCGCGGCGGTTGAATGGTCATGAAGACATTGCCGTTGACGATACCGGGAAAATGCATCTGATGGTCGTGAACGAACAGATCGCCCGGGATCTTCCCCCAATCGGCGGTCATTTTCTCACGCACCGCGTCCGGCAAGGCGGCATGCCAGAGTGTGACCCACACCGGACCGGCATGGGCCTCGGCCCGTGCGGCCAGTTCATCGGGCGTCAGCCAGCGTTGATCGCAGGTCATGCGGCTGAGCATGTCATGGGCCAGCTCGTCACCGTCGGTGTAGGTGCGATCGATGCGGTAGCCATCTTGTCGCATGCGATCCAGCAGGGCCTTGACGCTGGCGAAGCTGTCCAGCCCGGCGGCACAGCCGATACGGTCGTTGCGCGGCGGGTAGTGATGAAAAATGATGGCCACGCGGCGCTCGGCATTGGGTTTGGCCGAAAGCCGCCCCCAGTTAAGCGCCAGCCGCACCATTTTATCCACCCGCTCTTGGATGGGCATGTTTTTGGCCAACAAGGCGCCAGTCACCGGATCAACGGCATCCTGCTCGCGGGTGGCCACCGGCACGGTAATCAGGCGCCGTCGAACTCGGGTTGGGCCGCCGCATAGGAGACGTCCATGGGGTGCATGCCCTGAGGACTCTCCTTCCACTGGGCGTGCGGGTTGAGGGAAACCATGGCCTGGATGCAGGGCACGTTCAGGCGCGGTAAAAGCGCCTTATACTCCGGTGCCGCCAGGGTGAGGGAGAAGAGCAAGGGGTTGATCAGCACTTGGATGCGGGGCCGGTCACCCGCCATGAAAAAGTGCTCCACAATATAGTCGGCGCCCCGATTGCCCCGATCGGCGTCCTTGTAGCGCTGGTGGAACACCGGGATGACGTTGGCCCCCTGGGCCTCGATGGAGCGGATGATGGCATCGATAAAGGCCAGATTGTTGTTCAGCCAATAGGTCTGGTAGAACCACAAGCCCACGGTGAGTTTTTCCGGATCGATCCCTTGCGCCAGATAATCGTCCAGATCGGGAATCCCGGGCAGGTCCGGATGGTAAATGCCCTCCTGGGGCAGGACCACGGGCGGACGACAGGTCTCCTCCACGGAAAAAAGATGGTTGTACAGATAAATCAAGAGTTGGTGATAGTTTAGATGACCGCCTTGCCTCAGGTAACCCGCCAGCGTGTCCCAGGCCGGGGTACCGAAGGCCGGGGAGTACTCGCGGGCCGCTTCCACCGAGTCCTCGTCGCCGCCGGTAGGCTGGATGTGCAAATAGGGCCGACGATCCTCGGGCGGCGCGGTCAGCGCCGCCATCAGACGGTCGAAGGCCGGGAAGGACGGCTTGCCACCGTGCAGGCTGACGATGATGGCATCGGCCCCGATGGCCTGGTCCACAAAGGCCTGCTGGCGTTTTTCGTCGAACAATTGGGTCTGGGTGCGGGCGTGGACATGGATCTTTCCACCCCCATCGATAAACTGCCGAACCCCTTCGCTCAAGGAGGGCATCTCCATGGCCGTGGCGGAGTAGTAGCACAAGGTGTAGGGTTGCATCGTCTCGTCTTCTCCCATCATCGATCAATCGTGACGGATTCGTAAAAAACCCGATATCGGCGTTACGCGTTCATCAAGGGTGAATTCCCATCGGTGGACAATCCGATCATACCGCTTCCCGCATTTCGGGGTATGGGGCACTGCCCCCGCCGCCCATGGCGGGAACGCGCTGATCGAGCGCCGCCAAGAGTTGCGCCATGTCGGCACAGCGGATGATCTGCCCGTCCGCCGGCAGGGCCAATTCCCTGCCGTTTGGGCGCAGGCTCAACACGGGTTTGCCCTTCGCGAGGACGGTGTTCAGCAGGTTGATGTTCCCCTGGTTCATGGGGCCCACCGCAAAGCCACAATCGATGACCACATCGCACACCGCCAACCAGCGCCGGGCCTCGGCCAAGGCCCGGTCGTCGATGGCCTGCATGGCCGCCTGGCAAATGCACTCGGCCCCCAGCGAGCGCGCGACGAAATAGTCCAGGTCATTGGTATGCAGAACGCCGGTGGCCATGCGAAATCCCCGCTTGGAAAGCATGCGGTAGATCAGCGCGCCGCTACCCATGCCGGCCAGCACGAAGGCCCGGCCGCGGTTGCCCGTACCGCGCAATTCAATACTACCCAGATGATGATCGAAATCCGCCCCGTCGAAATCGTACAACCCGGCCACGGCGCTGTTTTCGAGTACAATCTCGGGCATGCCCCAGTCGACCAGGACGCCCGATTTGACCAGCGCCACCCGGTCGGAAACCTTGGCGGCCACATCCACGTCGTGCAGGGATGCCAGGACGGTGATGCCCTCGCTGCGGCACAGGTTGCGCAGGATTCCCATCACCTCCACCCGGTGCTTCAGGTCCAGGTGCAAGGTGGGTTCGTCGAGGAGCAGCAAACGCGGTTGTTGGGCCAGCGCCCTGGCGACCAAGGCCTTCTGGCGCTCGCCGTCGCTCAGATCGCTGAAGGTTCGTGCGGCCAGGTCGTCGGCATGCACGGCGGCCAAGGCATGGCGGACCGCCTGGTGATCGGCCGCACCCAGGCGGCCAAGAAAATCCGTATGCGGATAACGCCCCAGGGCCACGAATTCGTAAACCGTGAACAGCGGCGGCGAGATCTTGTCGGTCAGCACCACGGCCATGACCGCGGCCAGTTCCATGGCGCTCATCTGATCAAGCGGCCGTCCGGCGATCGCGATATGGCCGGCAAGCGGGTCCAGGTGCCGCGAGAGGGTTCGCAGTAGGGTGGTCTTGCCGGCGCCGTTGGGCCCCAAAAGAGAAATGAACTGGCCGGCCGCAAAATCCAGGTTCAGTCCGCTGAGAACGGCCTTGTCCTTGTAGCCGACGGTCAGGTTGCGGCAGGTCAGGATGGATGGGGCTGTTTTTTCGTTCATGGTGCACCTCGTTTTATTGTTAACCAACGCCTTATCCACAGAAGACAGGGTGATGGGGTGAAACGGAGACGCGGAGAAGAAGTACACCCCCGCTCCCCTTCTCCGTTTCACCCTGTCTCAAATCAAGCCCCTCACATCTTCACGCTGCGTTTAAGCAGCAAACCGATCACCACCGGCGCGCCGAAAAAGGCCGTAATGGCCGACAGCGGCAGCTCCACCGGTGAAAGCGCCATGCGGGCGATCAAGTCGCACAGACTGGTCACCAGGGCACCCACCAGGCAGACACCGGGTATCAGGATGCGGTTGTCCGAGGTCTGGAAAATCAAACGCGCCATGTGGGGCACGGCCAGGCCCACAAAGGCCACCGGTCCGGCAACCGAGGTGATCATGCCGGCCAGGGCGCAAGCGGTCAGTAGAATCAGTACCCGAAACCGGCGGATATTGACCCCCATGGAGGCGGCGTAGGTTTCGCCGAGCAGAAAGGCGTTGAGCGGCTTGCTGAGGAAATAGACCAAGCCCAGGATCAGGCCGCCACAAAGGATCATGACACCGATCTCGCTCCACTTGAAACCCGAGAAGCTGCCCAGCTGCCAGAGCACGAAGCCTTTAATCTTCTCCTTCTCGGCCAGGGCCGTAAGCACGCTGGTGACCGCATGGCACAGGTAGCCCATCATCAGCCCGACAATCAAAAGGGTGATGCCGTTTTTGACCTTGGACGCCACGGCCACCACGATCAGCATGACCCCATAGGCGCCGATGAAGGCGGCGATGGTGGTCATGAAGGGCGAGAGCACGGTCATGCCCACGGTCAGGGAAGTAAGCATCACCATGGAAACCATCACCGTGGCGCCATGGGAGATGCCCAGAATAAAAGGGCCCACGATGGGATTGCGGAAGTAGACCTGCAGCAACAGTCCCGAGGTTGCCAGAAAAGCGCCGCCCAGGATGGCGGCAACCGCCCGGGGAATACGAATTTTCCAGACGATCGCCCCCGTGGTGGTGCTGAGGTGGGGATGCCAGATGGCCTGCCAGACCTCGGCCGGGGAAAAGGAGACCGATCCGATACCGATGTTCAGGATCAACAGCACCGCGGTCAACCCGCCCAGGAGGGTGAAGGCGACCACCGGTCGCCGCAGGATGAGCGGATTCCATGTGGAAAGGGTTTGCTGGGCGGTGCTCATGAAGGATCTTCCTTGTCGACGGGATCCGTATCGGGCAGTTCCACGAAATAGCGGCGCTGATAGTTCGGATAGGCCTCGGGATGCAGAATGGCGGCGATTTCGGTGAGAATTTCATCCAGGTGGTCTCCGGATTGAATATACCAGGGCTGCGGCGCATACACCTTGCCCGTCTTGATCGGCCGGATGTCGGCGAGCAGCGGATTCATCCGCGCCAGGGCCGCCTTGGAGGTCACCCCGGCATCCCGGGTACGATAGGTGAAAAAGATGTCGGCATCTTCTCCGCTGTAGAGGAAGCGTTCGACAGTGATTTCGATGCAGGAGGTGCCATACACATCGTCGAACAGGTAATCGCTCTCGGCAAGCCCCACCAGTTCTCCCACCCAGGCGTTACCGGGCTCCACCAGCACCCGCTTTTCATAGATGTCGCCCCACATCACCTTGGGGGGCGGACCACAATCGGCCGTACGTTCGCGGATATCGAGCAGGGCTTGGTTGACCCGGTCGAAAAAGGCGTCGGCTTGCTTCTCACGATTGAAAAACGGCGCCAGAAACTGAACGAAGCGCATGCGCGCGTTGAGGCACATGGCCATCGGCGTGGAGGTAATGGCGCAGGGGATGCCCAGTTCGTCGAGCATGGGAATCACGGCAGGGTCCCAGGTGAGTACCAATTCCGGTTGCTGCTTTTTGAGGCGTTCGAAATCGATGCTGCTGGCGTCACCCAAATAGGCGATTTTACCGGTCGCCATTCCCTTTTTGACGTCGTCGGTATACCAGCGCTTGGCGGGCGTGGTGACCCCCACCAGGGTATCGTCCAAAACGCCCAAAGCGCGCATGATGGCCACGTCAAAATACCCGTAGGCCACCACCCGCTTGACCGGCGTGCGCACGATGTGGACAGGGACCACATCCGCGGGCGCCGCGGCATCCCGGGGAATCAGCACCAGGGTGCGGCC
>NZ_BBCC01000115.1 GCF_001311845.1 Desulfosarcina cetonica JCM 12296
GGCGGATTTCAAGACCACCGTCGACGATACCGAATGGCGCGGATAAACGCCTTTGCCCGATCGTTTCTAAAAAGTTTCTGACGAACAAACAGCCCCTTGCCGGATCCCGGCAAGGGGCTGTTGCTCTTCTGGGCTGCCCAATTGGTTAGAACTAACCAATTGCTGCCGGCATGCTTGTTTTGCCGTTGCATTGATATATAATTGATGTAAGAAAGTAAGTAGAATTTTAATTAATGAATGTTAATCACGTCTATGGCCTCCGGTTTTCCTGGCCTGCCAGGCGAGGAAACACGGGCAATGAACCCTTTTCGCAAGAGATGCGTAACATCTGATACTTGCCTGCAGAGGTGCCCATGCAATCACCCATCAACGCCCAATCACACGATCAACAGAAGCAATTGCTCAATTTTCTCGGTTCGGAAACGGAAAAGATCTACATGATCATCGCGGCGGAAGAGATCGGGCTGACCGAATTCACCCGCTCCTGGGTCGATGCGGCCGTGGAAAAGGGGGACGTTCTGGTCCTCCAATACGTCATCTGGCCCAGGGAGCATTCGCGCCACTTTCTCTATCGTTGGCTGGACGACAGCGTATCCGGTCGGGCCTGCCGCTCACTCCGGACATGGACCGAGCTTTTGCAAGACCGTCCCGAACTGCAACGCCAACTGGAACTCCTCAAAACAAAGGATTCCCGCCCGCTCGAGGTTCGTTTCCTGGAAGCGGTCCGGTTTATCGCCGAGAATCTCAATTCCGGGCAAACCCTGCTGCTGAATTTCATGCCCCTGACCATCGCCAACGACGCGGCCTTGGTCGACTTCTTCAAATCGATCCTGCAACTTCTGCCAGGCAAAACCAAGATGACGATCGGTCAATGCAAAGGCGACCTGTTGGCCGGGCAACACGACTTTTGTCCATCGAATCGCATCACCGTGAATGGGGTGGGGGCCGATGATGCCCAGTCCATGATGGAGCACTACTACCACTGCTATCATGACGAAGGCGTCAACGGTCGCCTCATGCGAACCTTGGTCCACCTGGCCCATCCCGTCGGCATCCCTGATCTGGCCGCTTTGACCGGCATTGACGAGGCCGCGATCGAAGCGGCACGGTCCGATGAAACGCTTGCGCCGATGCTGGCATCCGATGATCCGACACGGCTGAGCCTGGCGTATCCGCGTCTTTTTTTCCCACGTGAGACGGCCCTTCGCCAGGCACTGGCCGGAGACATGGCCGACGTCGACCAAAACGCCCTGGCCCGTTTCCAGGAGCAACTCAATCGCATGCCCGGTTCCCGCGCTGCCCTGAACCATTCCCTGACCCTTTGTCGTCTCAACGCGGCAAATACCATTGCCGAAGAAGCATTGCGCACGTATCGCCGCAAGCTCGATCTGGGTGCCGGCGAAATCAGTGAAGTCGAATTGCAGCGTGCGCTGGCGGATCTCGATTCGAAGGATGATGCGATGGGCGGCCGGCTGTACCTGGCCCTGGCGGACGTTCAAGAGCATTTGGGACGCAACCGCGATGCGTTGGAGACCCTTGAAAAGGCGATCCCCCGGCTGGAAGAAAACGGCCGTCGCGTCGACCTGCAGTTGGCCTTTGAACTCAAAGGCCGGGCCGCCTTTGGCTTGCGTGATATCGACCTGGCGCAAAAGGCTTTTGACGAGGCCTTGCGGCTGGCGCGAGAATTGGAAGATCCTGCCTTGATCGCCGACATTTTGTCCCAGTACGGCTACTTGCATTTTTCCAACCGGCAGTTGCAGGCGGCTGAAGCGATGTATCAAGAGTCGCTGGAATGCTATCGCCATTTTGCCCTGAACACGGATGCCGGTCGCCGTGGCGTGGCTGCCCAACTCTCCCACCTGGGACATGTGGCCTATGCCCGCGGTGACTTTGAAAAGGCCGAGACCTGTCACCGGCAAGCCTTGGCCACCTACACCGAACTGGACGATGAAAACCGCATGGCCGGAGAGTGGGGGTACCTGGGCCACACCTATTTTGCGACCCGGGACTACGACCAGGCGATCCAGGCCTATGAGCAGGCCGCCACCCATGACGAGGCGGCGGGCAACCCCATGATGGCCGCCCAACGCTATGCCAACCTGGGCCACACCATGTACGCCCAGCGTGAACCCGAAAAGGCCCGACGGTTTTTCGAAACCGCGCTGAAGCGTTACCAATCCCAGGGCAATGCCAGTGGGGAAGCCGCGCAATACTCGAATCTGGGACTGGTCAAAGGCGATCAGGGAGAATTCGATCGCGCCATTGATTACTTCGAGCAGGCCAGGAAAATATACGAAAATCTCGGCGACCCGATCAACGCGGTGATTCAGACGGTCCGTTTGGGCCATGTGCGGCGCGGACAGAACGACCTCAAGGCCGCCAAGGCCCATTATCAGGACGCCATGCAGCAATACCACGACCTGAATTACCGTTTGGGCGAGGGCGATACCGCCATGGAACTGGGACAGGTAAATGCCGTGCTGAAGGAATGGGATGCCGCGGATGACCACTTTCGGCAGGCCGAAGGGATCTATGCGGAACTGGGCCATACGGAAAAGCAAGCCATGTGTTTGCTGTTATCGGCCCAGCTTTGCCATGCCCGCGGCGATGCGACCGCCGCATTGCCCCTTTTGGCGGATGCCGTCGCCCTGTATGAGAAGATCGACAATGCCCTGGGCGTCGCCAATGCCGCTTTTCAAATCGGGCTGCTGCACTTCGACCAGCAGGGGTACGATCAAGCCGAGGCGCATTACCGGCAGGCGCTGGCAATTTTCCGGGAAAAGACGGACCAGGAGGGGGTGGCCAACGTGCTGGCCAACCTGGGAACGCTTCATTTTCAGACCCAAAAGTTTGATCTGGCAGCCGAAGAACTCGACGAAGCCCTGGCATTGTTGCGGCAAATGCAGCATCCCGTCGGGCTGGCCGGCGTATTGACCAACCTGAGTTATGTTCATGAAGCGCGGCAACACTACAGCGCGGCCTACGACTGCCTCAAGGAAGCCCGGGAGCTGTACCAAAAGATCAACGCGGATCAGGAAGCAAAGCAAATCGACCAGCGCCTGGCGGAAATCGAACGACAGGCCGAGCTCTCGTTGATGCGCATGCGGGGATCGATGGCGAGCGGTCAAATCTAACCCATGGCATAGGAGCGACAGATGGTTGCCCATATTCGTGGCCCGATGGTTTGGATTGCCCTAATCGTGTTTGTCCTGGGAACGGCCACTCAAATTCTTCAGTTCTTCTGGCTTAGCCGGAAAACCGCCCGTTCTTTTGCGGTGTTTGATCCGGATCGAGAAAATCGGGTCGGCAAGCTGTCGCTTCATCAACGCATAAGCGATATGGCGCATTACTTTAGAAAAACTGTTTTTGTCACCTATCCATTGACCATGACCGTCAGCACGGTATTTCATGTCTGCCTCATCCTTTTGCCCCTATTTGTCCTTGGTCACAACGAATTGATCGCGCTTTCCCTCGGTCATCGCTTGCCTTCATTTCCCGAACGCCTATCGGATGGCCTGACCCTTGTCGTTCTTTTGTGCTGCAGCTATTTTTTTATCAGACGCGTGGTCCTTGCCCGCATGCGGGCCATCAGTTCCCTGGCTGACTATCTGGTCCTGGCCCTGGTTGGCGTTTCGTTTCTAAGCGGCTATCTGGCCTATCATCAGATTTTTGATTACCAATCCACCATCACGATCCATATGCTCTCGGGAGAATTGATGCTCATGGCCATTCCCTTCACGAAAATGACGCACATGACATTTTTCTTCTTCAATCGATTCATGGTGATCCATGAGCATACGCTGGGTCGGGGAGAACGGGTCTGGTAGCCATGGCGGGAAACGGAGATATGAAAGTCAATACATCGGAGATCGTGGCCCTTTTAAATGCCGAAAAACCGAAAATGAAGCTATGGCTGAAGGTCTGTGCCCACTGCAGCTTGTGCGCCGAGAGTTGCTTCCTATACACGGTCAAGGATCGTGATCCCAGGTACATGCCATCGTATAAGGTTATTCATTCCATTGGCACGCTTTATCGCAAAAAAAGACGGATCAGCCACCAGGATCTGGAGACGATCGGCGACATCGTCTGGAATCGATGTGTGTTGTGCACGCGTTGCTACTGTCCGTTCGGTATCGATATCCCCGCCATGATCACCCTTGGCCGGAAAATCTGCCGAACCCAGAACATCTACCGCCGTTATGATGAGAAATAGGGGGGCTTCATGGCAGTCCTGAATAAACAGCCGCGATCCGCTATCACCGCCCTTGCGCTGACCCTCCTTGTGCTGACTGTCCTTGGCGGGTTTTCCGTCAGCCATGGGCAGGAAGCGGAAATCGTACTCGACAACGCCAACGCCTATGGCCGTGGTCAGCGCCCGGTCGTGCGCTTTTCCCATGAACTTCACATGGACATGTTTGACTGTCTCGATTGTCACCATGATTATGACAACCAAGAGAATGTTCTCGATGAGGAAGATTTGGAAGCGGGCAACCCCGCCGTGCGCTGTACGTCTTGTCATGATTCTGATTCAACACCTGATTTAGAACGCGCCTACCACGTCCAATGCATGGGGTGTCATCGCCAGGCGCGCATCAATGGCGAGGATACCGGACCCGAACTTTGCGGTGAGTGTCACATCAAATAACTTATGCGGTTATCGCTAAAGCGCATACCATGGGCGTTTTCGTTATCGGGAAGCATGCCTATAAAGTATGCCGAAGAGGAGAATGGGTTATGATCAAAGCCTCCCCTAAACCACAAGATGAGATTTTTGAGGCGGTAAGAGAGTACCGGAGCATCTTGAATCTGGGTTGTGGAGGTTGCGTTTCCGTATGCCTGGCCGGCGGTCAAAAAGAGGTGCAAGCCTTGAACCGGGAAATCAACCATCGGTTCAAGCTTGAGAATCTTTCCAGCCGCATGGACAACTATACGGTGGAACGGCAGTGTAATGCGAGATATTTTGAGGGACTGGATGATCGCGTGGCCGGCTACGATTGCTTGCTTTCCATGGCCTGTGGCGCCGGCGTGCAACTGCTTGCCGAACGATTCCCGGAACTGCCGGTTTTTCCCGGTGTCAATACGGTATCCATCGGCATTGACCGGGAAATCGGGGTGTATGAGGAGAAGTGCAGAGCCTGCGGTGAATGTGTGCTCGGCTACACGGGCGGCGTTTGTCCGGTCACCCGATGTGCCAAGAGCCTGTTCAACGGGCCCTGTGGCGGGACCTACCAGGGCAAATGCGAGGTCAACCGGGAAACCCCTTGTGCCTGGGTTGATATATACAACCGTTTGAAGGCGCAAGATCGCCTCCATCACATTTACAAGGTTCGGCCGCCCATGCTCTGGCAAAACCAGATTCAGCGAACCACCGTCCAGCCGGCCTATGCCCACCGATATAAGAAATGATCTCTTTTAAGGAGGGAACAGAACCGTGACCAAAAACAAGATCAAAACCAAAAAGTCCAACAAAACATTGGAGACGGCGCGCGAGGCGGGGTATTTCGGGAAAAAGATGCTGGAGAGCGCCATTCGGGCCCAGGATGAAGGCAAACCCATCGGTTGGTCCATGGCCAATTGGTGGGAGGGGGATATCATTGCCAAAGCCATGGGCGTGAACCTGGTCTATCCCGAAAATTGGGGTGCCTTCTGCGCCTCGATCCGGCGGGCCGAACCCTTTCTGGAAATTTCCGACGGCGAGGGTTTTCCCAACACCTTGTGCGGATATGCCCGCAACAACATCGGTTTCGCCAAAACCTTGAAGGAGAACGACTTTGTCATCCCCGCCGATGCGCCGGGGGGCGGACTGGCCAAGCCGATCATGATGCTGGCCTCGGGCGCGGCCTGCGATGCCCGCTACAAGTGGTTCCAATCCCTGGGGCGCTATCTTGACGGCGTGCCGGTGTGGATGTTGGAACTTCCCCAGACCGGTGCCCGGGAGTTCTTCCTGCCCGAGAACAAGGCCAACAACCTGAAGTTTATTGTCAAGGAATTGAAGTTGCTGATCCGCTTCCTCGAGGATTTGTTAAAGTGCAAAATGGACGATGCCAAACTGGAGGCCATGGTGGATCAGGCCTTCAAGACCCTGGGTCTGGCCCATGAGGTCGATTTGCTGCGCCGCAACGTGCCGTCACCCATGGTATCCCAGGATTTCTGGTCGATCATGATCCCGCATTTCTACCTGCCCGACGACCCGGAAGCCTATGAATTCTACCAACGGGTGTATGCGGAAGTAAAGCACAAGGTCGATAACGGCATCGGCGCCATCCCCAATGAAAAATACCGCATGATGTTCGGTGAACTGCCGCCCTGGCATTCGATCGGTTTTTTCGATGACATCGCCGAGCGCTACGGGATCGCCATGGTGATGGAGAGCTGGAACTACCATGCCCCGACACCTCTGCCGGAGGAGGAGATCGATGGCGTGACCGACCCGTTGGAGCGGATTGCCCGCCTGTGCTACCACAAATATACCGAATACAACCCGGCCGCCCTGAAGTATGCCGTCGCACCATCCTATTTTAGCGCCCCCTTTCTTGAATATGCGGAGATTTATCGAACAGACGGGTTCATGGCCCACCCGCTGATGTCTTGCCGGCCGGCGACCTACACGTTGATGCAAACCCTGCAGCGTCTCGAGGAGAAACGGCTGGTTCCCGGCGTGGTCGTTAATGGAGACATCATCGACCTGCGCGTTTTTAATTTGGAAGAAGCCTATTCAAAGGTGGAAGCCTTTACCGAAACCATGGATCACTATCGGGAGCTGAGGCGAAAGGCGGGGATGGCCTGGTAAACACCGGTTTGAAGCTTAAAAATAATTAATCGGGACGCGGTATCGATAACTCAAAGGAGGATCGACGATCCATGGAAGAACAAAACAACACGGGCCTTCGGCGCGCGGCGGAAATTTATCGTCATCGCGGACTGCGGGCCAGACAACTCAAGGAAGAGGGGAAGAAGATATTCGGCTATTTTTGCTGCTATCCGCCCATCGAACTCTTGACCGCCCTGGATATCACGCCGATTCGGGTGCTGGGCAACATGGACGAGCCGGTCACCGAGGCCGATGATTACCTGCCGCCGGTGATGTGCATCTTCTGCCGAAGCGCCTTTGATCTCGGCATGAAGGCCCAGTACAATTACTTCGACGGGTTTGTCGGCGCCCATGCCTGCGACGGCGCGGAGCGAACCTCCTTCATTTGGCAGAACTATATCCACTCGCCGTGCAACTTCCAGCTGGATGTCCCCCATACCGCCCATGGTCCGGCGTTGACCTTCTTCAAGGAGCAGATCGCCCTGTTTCAGAAAACCCTGGAAACGTTCTGCGGAACCCAAATTCACCCCGATGACCTGAGGCAAGCGATTGCCCTGCACAATCGGCAACGGGCACTGGTCCGCGAGCTCTATGGCCTCCGCAAACCGAATCCGCCCCTGGTCTCCGGTACGGAGATGCTTCAGGTGCTGATCGCCGTGATGAGCATTCCGGTCACCGAAGGCAATGATCTTCTGCAAGCGGTGATCAACGAGGTGACGACTCGCGCCAATCCCCATGCCCCCAAGCACCGTTTGCTCATTTGGGGCTCGTTGATCGATCACGCGGCCTTCACCGAGCTGATTGAATCATCGGGCTTTAATATCGTCGTGGAAGATACGGCCATCGGAACACGGCCCTTTTGGCACGATATTGAAATGACCGCCGACCCCCTGGACGGCATCAGCGACCATTACCTCAATGAGGTCCTGTGCCCGCGAACCTTCAGGGAGACCGGCCCCTCGTATCAAGCGGATTCCGATGCGCGGTTCAATTATCTCAAAGAATTCGCCAAACACTGGAACGTGGACGGGGTGTTCGCCAATATTATCCGCAACTGCGATATTCACGGCTATGAAGTTCCCGTGATCAAGGACTATCTCAACGCCATCGGACTTCCCGTGCTGGTCATCGAGCAGGATTACTCAACCGCCGCCTTGGAGCCCCTGCGAACCCGATTTGAGGCTTTTGCCGAGTCCATCGACGGGTATTAACGAGTGCCCATTCGGAAATCTCCAATTTCTGGATGGACGCTGACGAGGAACAGACCATGTTTTGTGCCGGCATCGATATCGGTTCGACCATCACCAAGATCGTGATTGCCAATCGAAATGAAGTCCTGGCCTCGGTTGTTCAGCGAACCGGCGCCCAACACCGGCGGCGGGCCCATCGGGTGATGGAAGATGCGTTGACGCAGGCCGGGCTGGCGACCTCCGATCTCGACTATATCGTGGCCACGGGATATGGCCGGATCAATGTTCCCTTTGCCGATGCCCAAATCACCGAAATCACCTGTCACATGCGCGGGGTAAGCTGGCTCGACCCCGATGTGCGGACCATCATCGATATCGGGGGTCAGGACTGCAAGGGCATCAAGGTCAAGGATGGGCGCCTGGACGATTTTATCATGAACGATAAATGCGCGGCCGGCACCGGGCGCTTCTTCGAAATCATTGCCAAGGTCCTCGGCATTGACCTGG
The DNA here is from genome assembly GCF_001311845.1 of Desulfosarcina cetonica JCM 12296. GTDB lineage: Bacteria > Desulfobacterota > Desulfobacteria > Desulfobacterales > Desulfosarcinaceae > Desulfosarcina > Desulfosarcina cetonica. The sequence continues at coordinate 8,509 of NZ_BBCC01000115.1, forward strand.
AAGAGATCGGTCCGCTCTCCCTGACGTCGAAAAATCCTGCCGAAATCAGCAACCTGTGTACGGTTTTCGCCGAGCAGGAAGCCCTCTCGCGTCTTTCCGAAGGGGTCCCCATCGCGGATGTCGCCGCCGGCATCCACAGGGCCAACGCCAGCCGTATCTACGGCATGGTGAGAAAAATCAAAATCGAGGAAACCGTTGCCATCACCGGTGGCGGAGCGAAAAACAGCGGGCTTTGCCACAGTCTTCAAGAGCGTCTCCAATTACCGGTTTTTATTCCACCCGAGCCGTTGATCACCGGTGCACTGGGCGCCGCCTTGATTGCCGGTGAGAAGGCGGCTCGGGTCGGCGGGCCTGGGTTGGCCGCATTGAAGAAACATCGTCGATGGGATGCCGCCACGTTTTTCAGCGATTCCGCAACGCAGGCGGCGATGCAGCCGACAAACAGCCAACACTCACACATGGGATGAGATTATGGTCATCGCCGGTTTGGATATCGGATCGGTCTTTTCCAGGGCCGTCGTAATGGAAGAAAATGCCGTCGTCTCCATGACGCTCAGGCCAACGGGAGGAAACTTCCGAAAGGCGGTCGCCGGGCTTTGGCGAGATATTCGGACGATGCGCATCGATCCGCTGGATATCGATGTCATGGGGGCCTGCGGGCTGGGTGCCACGTTCATCGATCGTCCGTTTATGAAAATCGCCGAGTTGTCCTGTCTGAGCCGGGGGGTGCATTTTATCTTGCCCGATATCCGCAGCATCATTGAGGTGGGCAATCAATACAGCCGTGTCGTCAGAATCAATGCAGACGGCAAGGTCACCGACAGCATGGCCTCGGAAAAATGCGCGGCCGGCAGCGGTCGGATTCTGCAGGTCATCGCCAACGTTCTCGGTATCGGCCTGGAAGAATTCGGTCCCCTATCGGAACAGGCCGGCCGGCCGGCAAAGTTTACCACCAATTGTGCTGTGTTTTTGGAAACCGAGGCCATTTCCCGTGTGGCGGAAGGCATCCCGGTCCCGGATATCATCGGGGGATTGCATCACACTTTAACCGCCAAAATTGCCGGCATGGTCAAACGATTAAAAATCAGCGGCGATTGCGCCATGACCGGAGGCGGCGCGATGGACAGCGGCCTGACGCGGACCATCGAAAGCGAGGTGGGGCTCAGGCTGCACGTACCCGAAGACTTCATGCTGGCCAGCGCCATCGGCGCGGCGTTGATTGCGGCGGAACGCGATAAAGCGGCTGTTGCCGAGGATGCGATGGCTTCTTTACAGTAATTGGGGTTGAATCGGCAGGCTTTCGTACATCAAGAATCACGGTTTGCATGGTTCAATCTTCTCTGTTTTATTACCCCATGGGCAAACTTTAATGCAAATACCACAGATTCCTGGTGTAATATTCGGGAGCTTACCAAATACGTCACGCACTTGATGAACGCATTTTTTAAGGTCTATGGCATCTGACCGGCTGGAATAATGGCTATCGGTATTCGCTCCAAGGATTGCTCCAGCTGGACAATGGTCTTTGCATTGCTGACATTTTCCGCATCTATTCTTAATCGGTGAGTCCGGCGCGATATCAGCGTCGGTAAGAACTGTTGTCAGCCTAATTCTCGGACCAAAATCCGGATTGACAATCAAAAGGCTTTTACCTTGCCAACCGATCCCCGCGGCTAATGCAACGGCCTTGTGTGATATATATGATGTACATTTTTCTGAATCGAGTGTTTGGCTCGCAGGAATGGGAACTGCTTGAGCGGAATTCGACTGCAAAAAAATTTGTTGCTCTTATGGCAAGATCGTCAAGCAGTGCATTTACTCGACAGTAATGGGATGAATATAGAGGCGTCGGCTGTTTGTCAATCATGTTCATTATTGGATCAGAAAGACAGACGGCTATACTTACTGCCCTGTGAAAGTCGCTTAAGAGGTCACTTGGTTCTGTATCAATTCCTGATAGTCTGGCGGTATCCGCCACGCGAACGATACTTGCCCCCCAGTTCTCCAAATTTTCAAAAAATTCTGTTTTATCAATCAAGGATTTCATTAATTGTAACACCCACAAATGTTATTAGAAGTTAACGCCGCCAATCACCGGCGTAAGGATGCGGAGCGAAGCGGCGCTTTCTTGCGTCCGGGTGGATTTGCTTTGTTAGGCATTGTCGACCTTCTCCGCAGTTTGTCATGGTTCGTGGTTCTTAGTCCTTGTAAGGATTTGGTAACCAAGATTGTAGATAGTCGGTTAGGGGCGCTCCTCCGTCGAAATAGAGCCACTCAGTTTCCTTTTTCGTCGCTTCTGAATTAATACTTGGGCGCATTAGAGTGGCAAATGGCACAACCAAAACACCTAGGTCGGGTGCAGACTGAAGGATCTTTTGTACCCACGGGTCGTGGCTGCTGTGTAATGCCTCGTGGCTCGTAGCGACAGAAACAAAAGGGCCGGTATCTATGCCACCCCTACCGAAACGAACCTGACTGAGGGCCATCTGATTCAAGCGGAAATCGCTAGGTCGCGCGAAGTTTCCATTCGTCTTCTGGCGCTCAGGCGATGTCCAATCGTACGACTTCCCCCTGTCGCCGAAGCGGTATATCTTTAGATTATCGTACTCAGTGGAGCCGTCCTCGTTATCCCAGATCACGCGGGTGCAAGTCCTGCCGGCAGCATTCTCAGACCCAAAATAGACGTCATCAAATATAATCAGTGGCATTGGCTTTTCTCCTTAGACTTTGGAATGTTGATGCGGACGCCTAAAACTCAAGGTGAACATGACCAAAAGCCAGATCGCTCCGACCGACCAGGCCACGTTCCTCGACTTCACCTTCAACGGTAAGAAAATCCGTTGGTCGGATAAAGCATTCAAGACGTCCAAATATCGGCTGCGGAAATTGGCCGGCAGGAGCTGGTTTGTATTCATGGATTATCGACTCGAGAAGTTGGCGCAGTATCTCCGGGGCTGGGAGAAAAACCCCGGCTACCCGATTCGCCACAGCGCAAGGTGATTATGGACGGAACTTTTTGATTTGGACGTCTTTTAATATTTTATAGTGTTTATCATTACCGGTTAAAATAGGAAGCCCATGTGAAATTGCCGTAGCTCCTATCAAAGCATCTGCCAATTGCATGGAATGACTCAAATAATGCTGCTCGACAAAAAACATCGCTTTTACAGATATCTCTTCAGAAATATAAAGAATCTTTGTGTTCCAGCCACGAAGAGCCCTTCGAAGATTATTAAGCTCATTTTTATTTCTCATGCCTTGAACCAATTCCATATATGTAATAACAGAAATGTCAAAATTTGCTGAATTTTCAACTGCTTTATATGCTCTTTCATTTCCTTTCATATACCAAATAAGGACGTCTGTATCGATAATCACTTAGAATCTACCCTTCCTTAGTCCACATATATATTGATCTACGTCTTGGACCATATCGTTATCTTTCCAGATTCCAAACAGTTGGTTTTTTACAGTTTCTTTATTTTTCCCGTTGTAGGGGATAAGTTTTGCACAGGGTTTGCCACGAAAGGTTATTATAACTTCCTCGCCCCGATTGACCGTATCAAGTAGCTCCTTTGAATTAAACCTGAGATCCTTAGCCGTTGCTTTCATCATTTGACCTCCAGCCCTTTAAGTTTACACTGTTTAATGTAAACTACAACACATCCTATGTCAACGTACGATCTGTGAATCAACTTCAAAAAAGCAACCTGTATCTATTGAGGTGAACGGCGGGCATAAGGCGCGGCTTTTTGCCGTCGCTTTTACCATTTCATCTTGGTCCTCTATGTTGAGAAACCCCTTCAACATGTCATGATCAATCAGTCTGTACCGGTTTTTGGGACTCTGGATCTCATGAAAGCCACCCCATTTCCATTCCGAAGGGTGGGACACGACGCCGGCTCTGACCATATTCAAATCGACATAAACAATGCATCTCCACAAGTGGTCACCGGACTCAATCGCTGTGGCATGATACCGGTCTTCCCATTCTCTGGAAAATTTGAGCAGAAATTCCCGTTTATGGCACCGGTGGCTCAAATGCCAGATCTGTCCCTGGATGAAATGTCGATTGGCGCGCGCCATGACGCAATTTTCTTAGAATACGGTTTTTGCCCTTGAAACTGAGGGGCTACGCATGATTCTTAATCATTTATCCACGCTTTTTCATTTTATGTTAATGGGATTATCTTGGTCTGACCCGCACTTTAATGGGTGACCCAGATACTTTTCAGATACTCAGATACTTAGGCCCCAGATACTTACCAGATACTTTACTTCGCAATGCCTTGTTGATCATTACCGCTGGATTCGACATCACTATTGGATGGATTTGGTAAACGGAGCAAGCCACCTTGGACACCTTTTGGAAATCTCTCAAACACGGGACCGCCAAAAGTTATGGTCCGCTGAGCAGGCTTGCCTATCTGGCCAATTGAGATTGTCAATGTTTTCCCAGCATTGAGATCGAAGGTTATCTCAATTTGAGGATGCGGTTCATCCCCAATTTCGACGACAATACTGCTTAATAGTAAATTTTCTTTTGCCTTTTCTCGGCTTCCTTGCAGGACGTTGACCTTAACGTGCGTTTGCCCTTCCCGTTCGGGTATAAAGATCTGGCTTTTTCTTGTGGGAACGTGAGTATTTTCCGTCACTATTCGAGTGGCGATACCACCAATTGTCTCGATTGATAAATCGTGAGCTACCACATCTAAAAACAGGCTGCCTTTGATGCGTCCTTCAATGATGCCGCCCTGATATGCTGCTCCCTCAGCTACACACGTTTCAGGGTTAACTTTCCGAACAGGTTTGCAGCCGAACAAAGAGGTAAGTAATTCTTGGATTGCAGGAGTACGTGTTGGTAGTCCTACAAACAGGAGATGATCAATATGCGCCAAACGATCGACTATCGAACTCTCGCGCCATGCGGCTATCGTGTTTTCACAACACTTTAAAACTTTAGATGTCAGGGGGCGCGTAAGTTCAACAAATTGTTCACGGGATATAGTAACAATAAGGTCCATGGCACCAGAGGCATCCGCATAAATGTAAGGGACGAAAATCTGAGCCGTATTTGAAAAAGTCAACTCGATCTTGGCTTTTTCAGCGGCATCACGGATTCGCATTCTTGCTCCAAAATGCATGGACAGATTTACACCTGTTTGGTCAAGAAATGCGTTGATGCAGTATTCGACCAGCACCTCATCATAGTCAATGCCACCAAGCTCGTTCTCACCCCCTATTGCCTTGACCTCAAACAATCCTTCGCCAAGATCTAAAATACATACATCGAATGTCCCGCCACCCAAATCAACAACAGCCGTTATTATTTTCGCGCCGCGTTCATCCTTTTGTAAAAATTCAGCGGCGAGGCATGCTGCTCCTGGTTCTGGTATGAAACGGACCGCCAGCAAACCTGCCAAATGGCATGCTGCTGTCAAGTCCTCAAGCTGCAGTTCAGTAAAATAAGCAGGGACGCTAACAATAGCGCCTTGAACTTTTGTACCAAGAAAAGTTGAGGCATCAAAAAGCAGCGTCCGAATAACTTCGGCTGCGAGCTCGGCCCCTGACCAGATCCTTCCGTAGGAGTGGAGTTCAGCACCGGTTCCCAGCATACGCTTAACATTTAACACACCATTTTTTGGGTCCCGGAGAATTGAACTGACTGCAGATCCTCCGACAACTAAAGTGTCTCTGTCTTTTATGTAAACGGCAGAGGGTGTAGAAAGTGAGCCAAATCGATTGGGGATAATTTTAGGGACCTCATTCTCAACTACAGCGCACAAGGAACTCGTTGTGCCGAAGTCTATCCCTACGATTCGACCAGAGAATTTATAAATATCATCAGGGCCTAAATCCCAAGTTCGTCCGGCATTAATGTTGCGCTTATGTAAATGACGGAGAGCGGAAGGATCTTCACCAAGGACACGTGAAGGACGGCCACGAGGCGAAGAGGGAAAATCAAACTTTCTTTCAATCTCGTGTCCCGCTCCTTGGGCAGACGCTGCTGCTATACCTCCCATAATTCGGTCTCGAAGATTGTAAGGAACAGCATGCAAATGCTTAATTTCATCAGGAATCGTTACACTATCTAAAAGAATAGGTAACACCGGTTTGCCTAAAAGAAAGGCTTGGCCTAACTCCCAGCGACACCACTCAGAAGCAACTGACCGATTACTAATAATAGATGTAAACAAATCGGCGGCAACAATCTGGCTAGATAAATTTTGCTTCCAGTCTTGCCCAGGAAGTAGACGAGAGTCCATCCAAGCATCGTGCCCGGAGTCACTTAGAAACCTTGCCAATTCTTTAACTTGAGCGGAATCACCTCGAGCATAACTAATGAATATTTTCATTTCTCATGAAAAAATGTCAAAATCGATTTAGTGGTCTAAAAAAGCCCGCGAATACCATTTGCCAAGTGGTAATAATGGCAGCGTCGCCGTCCATAATCTGCTGCCAGCAATAACTATCGTTACAGATTATGTTCGGTAACCCTGGGGATTACCGAACAGTTGAACTATGCCGCTCGGATTTTTAGGTCGGCACAAGTGAAGAGTTATGTTTTTCTATGAGCCGAGTGCCGCTCTAAATTCTTTTATTAGCTCTGCTTTAACTTTTTTAAGCTTTTCGTTGTACTCTTGAAAAAAACCGTTTCGCATATCATCATATCTTATTCTATTTGGCGTTAATACAGGAGGTCTTTCTGGATCGGAAATTTTTGTGATTCCACCTATATGGTACAATGCTTTTTCAATTGAAGTTGCACTTTCTTTAAGTTGCCTATGCAACTCATCATTTAGGTAAATTGCATGCCTTGCTATTTCATTTGTGTACCGATTAGATGCATCAAGAAGGCCCCGAAGAAGATTCTCATAATATGATTGAAAATCAACTTCAGTTTCCTGCAAATTTTTTTCAGGGATTGCTACAGCGTGGCTAATTTGAGATAGGACATCAATCAATGAATTATAAATAGTTTCAATTGCAGTAGCCCTTTTTTCATCAAATCGGGTTGCCCTGACATTTTGTTCGTAAGCGTAAATACCAAGTTTTGTTTTTAATACCTCGGTCTTCTCTTCAAGGTCAGTCTTAAACTTTAGGAATTTTCTTTCAAAATGAGACTCAACTACTTTCTTAACATATTGTTTAATAAACAAATAAATAAAACCAGCTAAAGCTGAAACAAATAAAATTAATATTTTAATGAGGTATCCAGTTGAAATTGTAATATAACCGTCAGGTTGATTCATAATTGCAGATCCTTAAAACATAACCCCTGCTTCAGCAGCGAGGGAACCGAGTCCGCTCTGAAAGCCGATGTTAGACTTCTTTGCCAATATTTGTAACTGAGTTTTTATTAAGTCCAAGCATATGCCAATGGTTTACTAATAGCGAACGCGAACGAATTTTTAGATGGTGGTGAAAAAAATAAGACGCAGCACAGCCTGCCAATAGTAGCAAAATATTGAACCAGTAACGCATCGAACAAATTATAGAAAAATTGGCAACTGCCCATACTACTAATAGGACAATAAAGCCAACCAATAGGGTTCTGCACAAATGTGCCTCTGCTCGAAGTTTTGCGCATCTTGCCCCTGCCTGCGGGCAATAAAATTGAATTGCATCGTACATATATGGCACGCCTGATCCTGGCTTCTCAGTATTTGGCATTTCTATCGGAAACCATGGAAGTTTTTTGGATTTCCATTCCCTTAATGAAATCGTAAATCCGATACCTCCCAACAATATGCCTATGAGATAAAATAATAGAATGCTGCTCGGTAGTAAAAAGGAAAAAGGCACAACAGGATCTTGAAACAAATATTTCGCGATATCTGATATCTGGGAATTAGTGCAAAATAGCCATATGCCAACAAATATTAGCGCTCCACCTGGAACAATTCGACCTATCAGGTCATAGAATATTTGCGGTATCCAATCACCGAATTTCATTAGCGATAACCTTATTTATAATCTGCCATTTAACATTAGTTATTCACCGTAATACGATGAACAACTGGCATTGAGTGGATCATTAATTTGAACGAAATTTAGAACCATCTTAGAGCTGATGAACCATTAGCAGATTTTAAAGATTAATCAAGACATTGTGGTTTTTACGGCCCTGAATCCGTTGCTTGCAACATGCAAAAAAGTAGCTGATTTGATTCTGATTTGGGTTGTTCATTGTATTTGCGGATAATTTTTTAAACAGCTTTATCGATGAGCGTTATTCAGTGGCACCATAGATTTTCTTGTTTGGTAACTACGGTGACTACCTTCTAACGAACGCATGTCGCTTTTGGCAAAAAACACCGCGGTTGCCGACAGTGCAGAAAACAAAGCGCCGGTCAGATAGCTCCAATGCAAACCGTTGATGAAGATGTCGAGCTGGGCGCCGCTGAATGGCCCGGCTTGGCCTCGGGTGGTGAAGGGCGCGAGGTTGTATACGACGGCGCCGGACACGGCAATGCCGAAGGCCATGCCGGTATTGCGCATGACGGCTAACAGGCTGGAAGCGATGCCCCGGAATTGAACCGGTATAAAGTCCCATAAAATTCAGCATGGAACTCAAACAGGCAAAACTGAAACGGCGGTTTGAAAAAATTTTGAAGTTCAGCATGGGCTGCGCCACCCTTCGTTCCACATGAATGAAAAGCCATCCCAACACAATGGCGCACAGCAGCGACACAAGGCCCCATCCGGAAAACCATCCCAGAAGTCTCACCCCGATTCGCATACAGCATTGCGCTCAAGAGAAAGCCAAATGCCAGGGCGGCGCCAGCCATGTCTAATCGTTGTTCCGGCTTTTTTTCTCCCGTTTTATTCTTGCCGGACTTTAAGGATATATCAACGGCCAGATCCCGAGTCCATCCGTAAGCCTCTACATATCCCTTGTAACAGTTGCTACAGACAAAATGCTTTCTATGCGATATGAATTGACAAATGATTGAATATTCAAATTCAATGATAGGTGCTAAGTGACATGTCTGTGTAAAAAACTCGCTGGTCATGATATCGAATTATCCCCAACCTGCATTGGTCAATTGTGGATATTCCAGAATCTCGAAATAGAGGAAATTCAAGCACTCAGTCGTGAGGCGCTGCGTAAAAGATCTGCCAAAGGCGAAACGTTGTTTGTGCAGGGCGATCCTACAGATGAGGTGTTTCTCATTAAAGGTGGGCTCGTCAAACTTACCAAAGTGCTGGAGGACGGTACGGAATTGACATTGGATATCCGCAAGGCCGGTGACTTTGTCGGTGAAAACATGTTTTCGGAGGAAGGTCAATACCCAGTCAGCGCCTACTGTCTGGAAGACACCTTGACGTGCGGCTTTAGCCGCAGCCAATTTGAGCAATTGGTTCTCCAACACCCAAAGGTCGGATTGCAGATCATCAAAAACCTCAGCGAAAGAATCACCTGGTTGACAATGCGGGTGGGAAGCCTGGCCGTTACCAATATTGAAGAACGACTATACGGTGTGCTTACCAGTGTTGCCAGGGAACATGGAACGGTCAGCCCACAAGGAACCGTTATCCAGTTTCCATTGACGCATGAAGATTTGAGTTTTTTAACCGGAGCCCACCGGGTCAGCATTACCCGTGCCATGAAAGCGTTAAAGAAAGCGGGAAAAATTATCCATGAGGGCCGGCGGCTCATCTTACCTTTGTTGAAAACGGCATAGTAGAAGGAGGATGCATCATGAACGTGTTGGTCGTTTATTTTAGCCAGAGCGGGAATACGGAAAAGATCGCTAAAGCCATCTGGGAAGAAGCATCCCAGGCAAACGCGGCGGACTTGAAAAAGCTCGAGGCGGTCGGGGCGGGAGATCTTGCCGGATATGATTTCATCTTCATCGGTTCCCCCCTCCACTCAGCCAATCTGGCTGTACCGGTCAAAGAATTCTTGACCACCATTCAGCCAGGTTCAGGCCAAAAAATGGCCGGATTCATCACTCATTTCGCTCCAGCCTACCCGAACCAGGACATGGAGAAATTTGCGGAACCCATAAAAGCCGCAAGCGAGGCAAACGGCATTGAATACAAGGGCTGTTTTGACTGCCAGGGAGCGCTGACAGAATCCTTGCACGAAGCCGTTCAAAAGAAGCTTAATTTAAATGACGCGCAGTGGGCGGATATGGTCAAACAGATGACCGGACACCCCAACGAAGAAGATATGGCGAATGCAAAAGCGTGTGCAAGAGAAGTTTTGGGCTGATATGCTTCCCATTTAGGCCGTATGTTGTAGATCGATATGCGTTTGTGGTAAATATAGGGTGCCTAAGCTCGTTGTAGGGCCAAACGACGAGAAGATCGTGATTAAGGAACAGGAGCATTTGGAGACGATGCTGATTGATTCCCATGCGCATCTGGACGCACCCTATTTTACCAACCAATTGGCAACCGTGCTGAAGCGTGCCCATCAGGCCGGCGTGGAAAAAATCATCACCGTCGGTGTCGTGCCGGCCAGTACGCGTAAATGCATCCAGATCGCCAAGGCCCATGCATCGGTTTTCCCGACGGCAGGTTACCATCCCCACTGGGCCGCGGGCGCCGATCAAGCGCGGCTGGCCGAAGCGGAACAGCTTGCCCGTCATCCAGCGGTCGTCGCCATAGGCGAGATCGGGTTGGACTACCACCACTTGCGTTCACCGAAACAGGATCAGCAAGCCCTGTTCCGGCAGATGCTCGATATCGCCGTCGCTGTCCGGCTGCCATCGTGATTCACGACCGCAATGCCCATGCGGATATATACGCGTCCCTTGCCCAAGTGCGATCAAGACTCAGCGGCGGGATCATTCATTGCTTCTCGGGGAATTGGCGTCTGGCCCGGAAATATCTGGACTGGGGCTTCTTCCTCTCCATTCCCGGAACCGTGACCTATCCCCAGGCCATGGATCTGCGGGAAGTGGCCACGAAAATGCCCTTGGCGCAAATGCTTCTGGAAACCGATGCCCCCCACCTTACCCCGGCACCCATGCAGGGCAAACGCAACGAGCCGGCATTTATCGCCCATACGGCCCGTGCCGTGGCCCGGCTCAGGAAAATTCCGGTCGCCGAGGTATCCGACGCAACCGCTCGAAACGTCTTACGGGCCTTTCCCATCAAAGCTAACCGCATTTAGCCCCAGTCTATAAAACCGTTTCGCAGACACCACCCATGACCGCGAAGAATAGTAGAAATCGATCCAAACGCGGTTACCCTGCACCCAGGGCTGGAACGTTTGCCAAGCGGCCAATTTTCCAGTAATATTTTTGCTATGCACCTATCAGGGAGGTGTCCCATGTTGAAGAAAATAAGACTCGGCCCCAAGCTGATGGGGGCTTTTTTAGCCGTCGGCTTAATCCCCTTTGCCGCACTGGCCATGATATCCCTGACCAGTTCGAGCGGCGCGCTGTCCAAGCAGGCCTTCAGCCAGCTCGAAAGTATGCGCGAGGTCAAGCAGAGCCAGATCACGGACCTGTTTACCGGCATCCGGGGT
>NZ_BBCC01000116.1 GCF_001311845.1 Desulfosarcina cetonica JCM 12296
ACCACGTTGCCGCCATCGGCACATATTCCCGATATGCACCGGTGGCGGCGCCTTGTAGACGACCCCAAATCCGGCGCGATCTGGGGAATTATTGATTTCCGGCAACCTTATTTCACGTCGCTGACACGCTTGCCCAGTATCTCCGCCAATGGGTTTGCCCCCATGGCGACCAAACGATCGAGATCCGCCTGACTGTCAATGGACTTGGTGGCGATAACGGAAAGAAATTTTTCGGGATGATCTTTGTTGGCCAGATAAAACCGTGAGTAATAGACATGCAATAGTGGATTTTTCAGTCCGTTCCAATCCATGTCCGGGTCGTTGGTGAACTTGATCATATCGTCGCGTCGCCAATCGAATTTCAGGAGGGTGGCATCGCCTTTCTCGGTTTTGGGATCGTAACGGATAACCAGCCCGCCCAGGTTCGTGTACGCCTTTTCGGCCGTCTTCCAGGTATCCGTCCAATTGAATTTCATGGATCGGTAGCCGCTTTTGCCCGGCGTCAGGTTCATGGCCGTGAGAATATAATCGTCCTGGCACCATGCCGGCGCACCGATGTAGGTGTATTGCTGACCCTCGGACAACGGCAAATGTTTCTTGATGTAACCGACGGTCAGAAACCCCGTGGAGACACCGCCGCATAAATGGTCGTGGTACAAAGCCGCCTGCATCAGATCTTCGGGAAAGTCGTTGGCCCAGCCGTTGACCATACTCACCACCGAGAAGGAATACCGGCCGAGGGACTTGAACGCCTCAAATGACTTCCCCTTTTTCACGTAGACATCCAGCGGTTCCGAGACGGCAAAGGCCTTGCCGTTTTGTGAAATCAGCACCAGGGGCAAGGTATCCGGGCCGGTCTTATGGGCCAGCGCAAAATACAAGGGCGCGTCAAAGGCCGTGTGCACCCGCAGGATGTTGCCCGTGTCCGCAGAGACGCCGCAGATGTCGCGAACGGTTTTGCAAAGGCTCAGGGTGCCCTCGCCGTCGATCATGGCATACCCCGCGTTGGTCAGGCAGACCAGGTTCTGTGTGTCGGTTGGATTGTCGAGTTTTGCCATGGCCTGCTTCAAGGCGACGGCCGCCTCATCTTGAAGCGCGGCCATGCCTGCCCATGCGAAACCGGCAGAAAAGACCAGGACAACCAGAATCACCGCCAACAAGCTCAATCCTTTTACTTTCATCAATAACTCCTTATTATACATAACAAATTGAAAAATTAAGCGAACGCGCGATTAAACAACCACATCCAGCGCGCTTCCCGGAAGGATTCAAATCAAGGCCTTCGTGGCTTGTGTTGTGGAAGGATCGATTGCGGGCAGTAAATTGACGGAACGATTTTCAAACCGATATTTTGAGAATAGGATTCTATTAGCGATCGGCAAACGGGTTGTCAAACACTTTTCGTCTATCTCCAGACGAAGAAGAAGAATGTCGGCTGAATTTACCGGCAGGGCAATGGAAGGGGCCAAATGAGTATTTTGGATTGAATTTCAAAGAAACAAAAGGACGCAAAAGGAAAAAAGGAGTTTACAGCCAACCCATTTTCCTTTAAAGAATATATACTCTTCCATTAGGAAAATGGTTTCTTACTCAACAGCAACACCTTTATTTTCCCATTTCCAACCAAAGCCATGAAGGCCCAAGCATTGATCAGCAGGCGGCCGGCGTGGCTTTTTTACTTCCTCCACCCCGGTTTGATATACCAGATAGCCTCTATACATTGAAAGAAAGCCGTGGCCCCATCTATTTCCACGGTCAGTGGCAAGGCTGCCCTCTGAGAAAAGCCGGTATGGGTTTGTTATGAGAAAAAAATTGTGTGGAAGCTCCGGCGGATATTTCGCTGGCTCATTGAATTCCTCATTATTAAGGAAGGGACAAGGAAATGACCATGGGTTTCAAAAAACTGAACGTCTTATTGGCTGGAATGTTGATGGTAACCTTTGCTCTGGCGTGCGTGGCGGCGATGGTGCCGGCCGTGGCAACGGCCGGCCAGGGGGGCCACAATCAATATAGCACATGGAAGTCTGTGGGGCAGAAAGCCGCCACCGAGGCGATTTTCATGATCATGAAAAAGCGAAACAGATGCCGGGAGCCCGACAGCTCATCGCTCTCTCCAACGCCGGTTACGCGGAGATTGATGACCAATCCACCATGGCGGCGCTCGATGGTTTAAGTAAAATCACACGCGTCAGCCGTGGTGCCAACACGCTCGTCGAGATCCATTCGGCACCGCGCGTGCCGCTCTGGTTTGCCGTTTACGATAAGCGATCAGGGTACTGCGTTTACCTTCAAGTCGACCCCGAGCATTGTTCAAAACCGCTTAAGACCGCCAAACTGTTCAGCATCCGTTCCATCGAGAAGATCAATACCGAGTACCTGTATGACAACGATACGTTCCCAGCTTCCGACACGAGCACGGGGTATCAAGCCTTCGGAGGCAACGAGTTTCGTATCGTGAGCATCGCCAATGCCGTTGCCGCCGGCGCGCCCGCATCCTTCGTCAGGGCCCTCGAATTCCACGATCACTACTGCCCCGGCGTGACCTCGGGATTCATCATGGCCAATTTCGCGAAGGCGAACTTTCCGGCAACGTCGACCGAATCCTGGTTTGTCCAGGGGCTTCAGCCTGGTGCAAGGAAGACTCCCTGATGGTGGTCTTGAACGCGACACCCGGCAAAAGCGGCTATGCAGCCACCTACCCAAACGCCACCGGAGGCAACGATTTCACCAAACCCGCCTCGATCATCTATCACCGAGCCAGTTCATCGGATCCGTGGCAAGGATATCTCCTGGGTTTCACTTTCCCGACCACCGACGAAACCGGCTGCGGACAATATACAAACGGATATCTTCAAAAGCTTTGCACCGACCTGTGGTTCTTGAACCAACTGGATGAGCCTGAGGCTTTCGTCGATGTATTCCAGAAATTCGAGCTCCCGCAAGGAACGCATCCCAAGTCTTTCGCACAAAGGGACGTCGAAGAGACGGTAGACCAGCTTGCCGGCTTGCCGGATCCGGATCTTCCGTAATTACTCATCGGGGAAGGCAGCCGGACTTGCTGCCTTCCCCGATCCATTCAGAATTGATGTTTCCAAAATAGTTTTCAAAGGGGACGGCACATCCGGAAAACAAAAAGGCCGCGAAGGATTCGTTCCCCTTAAGGGGTCCTTCGTGGCCTCGGCATTTATGTTTTTTATTGAGAAGACTTGATGGATCAGGAAGGCTTTAGGTTCACTTCCCGCAGGTTAAGCGCATTTGCGTTCAATGGTAGCACCCCCTGGCATCGACAGATTCCTTTTCCACTCCGCCACCAGTCATGAGCAGATGAAATTCGTCGTATTGATTGACGCAATGACTCACGGCAACGGGAACGATACTGAGACGCTGTCCGATCCGCGGGGGCGCCTTGCAGCGACTGACGTCGACCCAGCCATGCTCTTCGTGGAGGCGGAAAATACGGGCCTCGGGATATTCGGGAATGAAACCCATCTCAAGGTTCTCATTGCGTAAAAGCTGCTTGGCGGACAGGGCCTTGGCACCGGCGTCGATGATCACCTGCCCCGGGACGACATCGGAAACCACGGTGGCGACAACACGGGCCGCACATTCATCCAGGGTGCAATGATTGAATTTGAGGCTGAAGTAATCCTGGTAGACTGCCGTACCCACGCGAATCTCGGTTACATGCCGGAGTCGGTGGGTATGGAAAACCGACGGGGTCGACCCGGAGGAGACGATTCGCGGCCTGAGCCCGGCAGCGCACAAGGCCTCATGGGCCGGCTCCCACAACCGGTTGATGGTCTTGAAACTGTCGGCTGACCTGGCGGCGTCGCCATAAAGGTGGCCCAGATAGATCTGAACGCCGTCAAAGCGCAGGCCCTTGCGGGTGGCGGCCAAACGGGCGAGACGGGCGAGTTGCCCGGGATCGGCGACGCCGCAGCGGTGCAGCCCCGCGTCGAACATGATCAAAATGCCGATGGTGACGGCCTGCTCGCCGGCGGCATGGGCCAGTTCGTCGATCAGGTATTCGGTATCGGCAGCCACGCTGATGTTGTGATGCCGTGCCAGCTTGGCCAGGGATCTGGCGCGCGGGGCCCCACCGCCGGATAAGCAACCAGGATGTCAAGATTCTCGATCGCCGCCATGACCTGGGTCTCGCCAACCTTGGCCACGGCAACACCAACGGCCCCGGCATCCAACTGCATGCGGGTGATGCGAAGGGATTTGTGCGTTTTTACATGCGGGCGCACGGCAAATCCGTGCCGATCGCCATAATCCTGGACTTTGCGGATATTTTTCCTGACGATGGCCTCGTCAACCAGAAGAAACGGGGTCGGAATTGATGCGGAGCTGGCGTTCAGGCGCTTATCGTTAACCATGCATAGCACCCTTCAGAACAAAGACGGATGTGTTATTGACCGGCGGTTGAGGCCGAATCCGCCGGTATTCCCGCAGCGGATGCGGAAGCGCTTGCACATGGTCCCGATCGAACAGGCGTCGCAACCCCTTTTCGTAAACACGGTAGGAAATTTTCATCCCGTCGGGCAGGGTCTGCGCCAGATGAGCAAAAATTTCACTCTTGGGAATGGCATCGGCGCCCACCATGACCAGGTTACATGGCACGGACAGCGGCAGCACGAAATGATCGCCCAGGATGATGTCGATCTTGTCACCGAGTTTCAAGGCGGCGATCACCTGCCGCGAGAGATGGGCATTCAGCGGATCCCGTTCGATCCCGACACCCCTGATGCCATATTGGCGCACCATGCTGATCAGACTCAGCGGCAGCGGACCGCTGCCCAGAAACACCACCCGTTCGTTGGGTTTCAGATCGGCACCGGTAAACTCCATTTCCGCCAGCCGGAGATAATTGGGATAATAGACGAACCCCTCGAGAATGTCCCAGGGGGTGGTACTACGAATCACCTCCCCTGCCCGCTCCCGCTCCAGGCGCAACCCGTGAACCTGCTTGAGGCCGGCAATTTTCTCAATGGCCGGCTGCAGCGTCGCATCGGCGATCAGGGCGTCGACCACGGCGTCTTCGACCTCCCGGGCCGCCAGTCGGTTCAACGCTTCCACATGGGGACCGAATCGATCTTCCGGAAGGTTCAGGATTTGCGCGGCGGACAGATCGCGGCAATCCTCGAAAATGGCCAGCATCTGTTGTTTGATGGTTGCGATCATAGGGGTTCAGTCATCCAGTTTGGCGACAACGATGGTGTTATTGACCCGCCCCATGGGGAGAAACGTGTTGACGATCCTGAATCCCTCGGTTTCGGCCGGACTGACCGGCACATGCAGGATGGCCCGCATGCCGGTGTAGGTCCGGAAAACAACCAGCGAATCCCGCCGGCCCTTTTCCTGCAGGATGCGGCGCAGGTTTTGAAAAATCCGTGCCTTGGGATCCGCCATGGCCGCCACCAGCACCACGTCCCAATCCAGATTCGCCAGCAGGGTTTCGTCGCCCTGAACGATCTCGATCTGGTCTTCCAATCCGAAGCAGCGGATCACGCGTTGCGACAGATCCACGGCGTTTTCGGAAATATCCAGCCCCACGGACCGGATGCCGGCCAAATGGTTCAGGATAATGAGGCTCGACGGCACCGGGCCGCAGCCGATGAACGCCATCCGGGTACCCGCCTTGATACCGTTGGCCTCCATCTGGTTTTTCATCAGGGCTTCGTAGCGTGGATAGAGCGGAAACGATTTGAAAGTTTCCCATGGATTGCCGGGGGCGAACAGCCGCTCGGCCAGATGGACTTCATGGATGCTGAAAAAGGTGTTGTAGTAATCGCGAATCACCGGAAGCACACCGCGAATATCGGGTTCGTCCAGGATGAGAGCGGCAAGATGCTCACCGGCGTCCATATGCGCCAGATCGTCGAGCAGCAGGAAAAGCCGGTAAAGATCATCAGGCTCATCGCCCGCAAGGCTTCATCGTCATACTGCTTGATCCGCTCGGCAAAGGCCATGATATGGGGTTTGATGATCTCCAGGCTCCGCCGGCAATCCTTGCAGCAACCCAGAAACCCGTACTGGTCCAGTTCGTGTTGGTGATGAAAGTTGACGTCATGCATGGGAATGTCTTCCGCGTTAAACGTTGACGGATTCGTAAACAGCCCGATATCGGCGTTACGCGTCCATCAAAGTTATTTTTTGTTGTCGGGTTTCGAGTCGCTTTCTCCGGATTCGCCGGTCATGGACGGGTCATCCGGGACAAAATGGTCATGGTCGTGCGCACCATGATCGCCGTCATGATGATAATGATCGTGATATCTCCGGGTTGCATGTTCGTGCGGTTCATCTTCACCGGGATGGGTGTGCAAAAAGTGGTGGCGGTGGGCGTGATTGTGCTTGTGGAGATGGTCGTGCGCCACCCACGCATGCTCATGGGGATGGTCATGCAGATGCCGGTGAAAATGGCTGTGCGCGTGTTCATGCTGCAAGACCCGAATGGCCTCGCCGCAACGCTGACGAAAAGTATAGGCCAAGCCGTTTAGATTCCCCAGCCCGGGATCCCTGAAAAATGCCTCGGTGGACAGGTCCTGGCAAATCGCCCCCTGGTGCATGACCACCGTCCGGCGGCTCAGCGCATTGACGAAAAACATGTCATGACTGACCAGCAGCAGGGTCACATCCAGTTCAGCGATGATGGACAGCAACAGTTCCTCACCCTGGGGATCGAGCCCGGCCGAGGGTTCATCCAGGATCAGCAGTTTGGGCGACATGGCCAGCACACAGGCCAGGGCCAGGCGCTTGCGCTCGCCACCGGACATGTGCAGCGGAACGCGCGCTTCAAAGCCCTCCAAACGCACGAGGGAGAGTGCTTCTTCCATACGCCGGCGGATTTCGTTTTTCGAAACCCCCAACTGCTTCAGGCCAAAGGCGACTTCCTCGCCAACGCTGGGGCAGACCAGCTGGTCACCGCTGTCCTGGAACACCATGCCGATGTTGCGCCACAGATGCCTGCGCAACCGGCGGGTCACCGGCTGGCCCTCGAAAAGATAAGTCCCGCGTCCTTGTTGCAAGCCCAAAAGGCAGGCCAGCAGCGTGCTCTTCCCGGCCCCGTTCTCACCCACCAGGGCGATCCGCTCGCCGGTCGCGATGGACAGATCCACCCCGGTCAGCGCACGGGTGCCATCCGGATAGCGGAAAGCATAGTTACCAAGCGCGATCATGGGCGGTGTCATCGGAGATGTCGACGGCGCCGAATTTTGACGGGCGCATACCGACGGCCCGTCATCCGTGCCATTGGTGGCAGGTTCCAGACGAAACGAGAAATCCAGACCGTAGGCGCGCAACTGGCTGCGCTGGGCCACGAGGTCGTTCATGGTGTAGTCGTGCGCGATGCGCCCTTTTTCCATGACCACGGCGCGTTGACACAGCTCGTAGAGAAAAAGCAGGTCGTGGCTGATGCAGACCAGCGTGCCCGTAAAATCCAGGAGCAGATCCAGGAACACCTGCTCCTGACCCGGATCCAGGTTGGTGGTGGGCTCGTCGAGAAGCAAAACGTCCGGCTGCATGGCCAAGAGGCCGGCCAGGGCGGCCCGTTTTTTTTGCCCGTAACTGAGATGATGCGGGGCCTTGTAGGCCTTGTCCGCCAGATGAACCCGTTCCAATGCCAACAGTCCGGCCTGCCGGGCAGGTTCACGCGAAAGGCCCTGATTGGAAGGACCAAAGACAACATCGTCGATCAGGGTATGTCCGAATAGCTGATCGTCGGGATCCTGAAACAAAAGGCCGATCTTGAGCCGGCTGCGATCGAGATGATCGCCTTGAAGCGGCTCACCCTTAAAACGGACAGCGCCATCGGCGGGCAGTAACAATCCGCATAATTGTTTGATCAGGGTGGTCTTGCCGGATCCGTTTTGTCCGACCAGGGCAAGGCGTTCGCCCGAAGCAATCTCGAGGTTGATCCCGCTCAGGGCCTGGATGCCACCCGGATAGCGATAATTCAGGGAACTTAGGCAAAAGAGCGTGTCTTTTACTTGGGGCGGCGGTAGGTGAGAATTCTCTTCGCGCATCGGGTGTCTTTCAGAGTGTTTAAGATCATGTTTTTGGCAAGGCCAGAGGGAGGAAGCTGTATACCCCATACCGCGACGACCGATAACGCAGTCCAAAAACATGATCTTGAACACTATAACATGCGATCATAAACCAGCAGGGCTACGCCGATGATCAACCACAGGCCTGCCCCGACAAGATCCACCGGCCGCAGGCGCAGTTCCGCCTGATCCGGGAAATGTCCCTTGTAGCCACGCGCGCGCATGGCGTCAAAGACCCGTTCGGTGCGCTCGAAACTGCGCACGAACAACATCCCCAGGAAATTGGCCATGGTCTGGACGGTGGCCACGTTGGAGCGTTTACGGAAGCCGCGCACCTGCATGCCGGTGGACATGCGCCGGGCCTCGTGGCGGAAAACGTTCAGATAACGGTAGCTGAGCAGGACCATCTGGCCGGCCATATCCGGTACACCCAAGCGGGACAATCCCTGCAAGGTCACCGGCAGCGGCGCGGTGGCCAGCAGCGGCTCCATGAGCAGGGTAATGGCCACGGCCTTGGCGGCAATGGTCGCGGCCAGCCAAAAGCCGCGCATGCTGAAATGAAGCCAGTTCAAGCCACCGAAGACAATCACCGTGTCGCCGCTGTGCAGGGGCACGGTAAAGGGCATGACCAGTAAAAACATGGTGATGAAGCCCACAATGGCCAACAGCCGCATCAGCACCTTTGCCAAGGATGCCCGGGCCACCACCAGAACCAGACACGACAAACCGATGGCCACGAACGCCGGCGTTATCTGTTGGATGGCCGTGATCATGAAACTGTAGACCAGAATGGTGACGATTTTACACCGTACATCCCAGCGGTGAAACGGTGAACGGCCGGCCGTGCCTTCCAGTTGCGGCACCGACCAGTCCGGATCATCTTTTTCCGCGCTGCGTTTGCGGATCAACCACCGCAGCAGGGTCACCCCGGCACCCAATACCGCCAGCGGCGTGATCACCATGACGAGAAGCTGCCACAAGGGCATCTGGATGAGGGTCGGATCAGCCATGCGCCTGTCCAGGGGGACTTTCAAAGGCATGCAGCAACAAGGCCGGTTTGACACGCGCCAAGAAGCCGACCGTCAGGGCGCTGACCGCGCCTTCGATGATAATCACCGGTACATGGGCCACCAAGGCGATCTTGGCCACCCCGAAAAAATCCTCGCCGCCGGTGACGAGCAAAAGAGCCAGGATCAGTGCGGCCAATACGGTTCCCCCGGCACCGACCAGACCGCCGACCAAGGCCTGTCGCGAGGGCGCACTACCCTTGAATTTATTAAAAAACCAGCCACATACCAACGCAGGCAGCCCCATCATCAGGGCATTGGCGCCCAGGCTGTCAAGCCGCCGAATTGAAACAGCAAACTCTGCAAGAGCAGGCCGAGGCCGATGGAGAGAAAGGCCGATGGCCCCAAAATCGCACCGGTCAATCCCGGAATGATCAAATGCACGCTGGTCGGACCGAAAGGAATGTGGATCAGGGAGGCGACAAAGAACGCGGCGGTCATGACCGCCAGCTTGGGCATCTCCTCGCTGCGGGTCTGGCGGGCACTCCAAACGGTCAGGGCGGCACTGGCCACGTAACCCCCGATGGCCACGGAAACGGGAAGAACCCCGTCGGAAATATGCATGGTTTACTCCTTACGTTTAGAGGCGACATACGCCGCCACCCCGAACAAACCGAAAATGTAACCGATGCCCGCAAGCACGTCTTTGAAACCCGGCTTGCCGAGGTCCTCGCGCAGGGCCGCGATTTCCCGCTGAATGCGCCTGAGCTCTCTAGACAACTTGCTGTTTTGTTCCTTCAGCAAGGCGGTCACTGTCTGCGCGTCTTCACGAGGTGGGTCCTGCGTCCAAGCACTGCCTGGGAGAATGCACAGAAAGAGGCCCACGACACCGATCGCCAGACCTCTTTGTAGGGTCGTCATTTTCCTGCCTCCACTTCGGATTTTTTCAGTTTGAAGCTGTTTTTGTGCCCCATGGTGGCATTGATGACGATGTTGAAATCGTCGATCTTGGGGATATCGAAACTGAACAGTCCCTCATCGTCGGTGACGCCTTCCAGGATCAGCTGGTCCTGGCTGTCATACACCATCACCTTGCCGCCCTGCACGGGTTTGCCGTCCGGAAAGTAACTCTCGGTGTAGATCTTTCCTCCCTCGGCGTAGGCGAAAAGGCTGACTTTATGGGCCATCGCGGTTCCGCCGAACAGCAGCACCACGGCCATCACCACAAGCACATATTTCATGGGTTTCATGATGTTCATACGGATCTCCATCTAAATAGAATACTTCGGCCACATCGTAGGGGCGAAAAATATTTCGCCCCTACAGAAACTTCCGGCTATTTCATGTCAATGGTGTGCACCCAGAAAACCGCACCGATCTCCACGCCCTTGTCCTGGCCATCGTGCTTGATTTTCCAGTCCGCTTCGTTCAGGGCGGCAAATCCCCACCATCCGGCCCTGGGCATGGCGTAGCTGAAGACACCGTTGGCATCGGCCTTGACCACCTGGGTCACGTAGGGATCGGAAGGCGGCACCACGATGCTTTTATTACCCGGGGATTCGTTCAGGTACTCGACCTCCACCTCGGCAAAGGGAACCGGCTTGCCCTTGAGCAGGACCTGTCCGGTGAACAGATTTCCGGTCCACAGCCCGTAGGGCCGCGTCATGGGAATGATTTCGGTCTCCAACCCCACGGGCGCGTCCCAGCCTTCCTCCAGCCCCAAGGCATCCACGCAGACCTTGGTGTAGTGGATGATAAAACAGTCTTCGGCGGGCTCCCAATACGGCGTGGGCTCGACAAAAAAGGTGTAGTCACCCGGCCGGCGGATTTTGAAATCGGCTTGCCAAAAGGTAAACGACTTATCCTGATCCGGGCCTTTGGCCTTGGCTGCCTGGAGGCTGGCCAACAGATCGGTCTTTTTCCCGTCATGCATCACGCCGAACTGCTTGGGTTTGACCATCTCCATGTAATGCCCTTCCAAAGGATGCAGGAACTTGACCTCGATCTTCAGCGTTTTGTCGTCATCCTGGGTCACGATGTCATCCGATGGGATAATCGTGCCGAAGTGAGCCGCCACCGGGCTGGCCACCATCATCATCACGGCCACCATCATCATGAATTGCATAAATTTTTTGGTTTTCATCTCGTTTGCCTCCTGTTGCATGGTATGAAGTTACGCCCTTTTGCTCATGATCCGACATGCTTGGTGACGATGGCATCCAAAGGGCATGCTTCGATACAGTCCCAGCATCCCATGCACATGTCCTGAAAAACGACGGGTGATTCAAAAGGGCCGTCCAGTTGCTTGATCACTTTGTGATCGCACGCCGGTACGGCCAAGCAAACTCCCTTGTCGGGACTGCATTGGTTCGGATGGCATTTTTCGTATTCAATCGATGCAAATGTTTTTTTAGACTGCATATTCATGTTTATCCATCAGGCGTGGAAATGTTTCTCATGCCGGTGCTTTTTTCCGGTTGCCTCAAACAGGAGAAGCAGCCGCATTTTTCAATCTGCGCGTCAGAGAGGCACTGGTCATGGCCAGACTTTCAGGATCAAACCAAACATCCCCGGCAAACCAGCGCCCCATTCACCGTCTCCAGTTTGGAGGCCATGGTCGGCTCGCCGCAGCGGGCGCACGGCTTTGAGGCGTCGATGCGCGCCTTGTCGGGCATGCCGGTGGTGACCGGGGTGATATTGAACAGGTCTTCGGCCTTCGTGTTGAGCACCTCGGTCATCCGCTGGGTTCCCAGGGCGGCGAGTTCTTCTTTTTCCGCTTCGGTAATACTGCCGTCGCGGGTTTTCTTGAAGAGTTCAATCTGGCGTTCATTGACCCGGAAGGTATCGGGCTTCATGATCAGGCGGACGCCCTTGCCGGTGCGGCGATTGAAGAAAGTAAATCCCATCTTGCCGTAGTCCTTGTAGATCAGATTGCCTTTGCCGAACGTGCAGCCGGTCAGCACCTGGATCGCATCCACGCAGCAGGCATCGGTCTCCACGATGGCCACCAGTTCCTCATCCAGGGCGCGCTGCTCCTCCAGCCAGTTCAGACCGGCCGTGGCCGCCACGTAGCCGATGGCCAGACCGCCGCAGACATGGCCGTGAAAGGCCGCGCAGCGTTTGAAATCCTCACTTTCAATAATATCTTGTGCATTCATTGCCGTTCTCCTTATGGTGATATCACTTAATCGGCTTCCAGTTCCCGGTGGATCTGCTCCATCCAGGCCGGCACCGTCACACCCTCCATTTGCAGGTAGGCTTTTGAATAGGGTTTCAGATCGATGATCGGGCTGCCGTCCACCGCTTCCAGGCCTTTTACCTGAATCACATTTTTCTCTCGCGCAACCAGGGGAACGGCCGACACCAGTACGGGATTGGGACGGGCCGGGCTGCAGGTGGCAAAGATGCCCTGTTGGGGCAAATCCTTGCGCCCCATGGGATGGACCTTCTTCAGGTTCCGGCGGGCCGGATCGATCAGGTGCGGCCAGTAAAGCACCAGCACGTGGGAAAAGCCCTCGATACCGTCGAGCAGTTCCGCGTAGGCGGCATCGATGACCAAGTCGACAATGGCATTTTCCACCTGGCGGTGATAGATCTTGACATTCTCCATGCGTTCGGTCAGCGAGAGCCCCGCTTCATCGGCCAGCAGCATGGGGTTTTTGATGGGGCTGCGCACTACACCCACGGGAGTGAGCTGCATGGCCGGCATCGTCATGATTTCATTTTCCATCGTGGTCTCCTGGGTCAGATCTCCAAGGACAAGGACAGCAAGCTGGTGAAGGGCGCACCGGCGTAGTAGCTCGTGCGTCCCGACCGACTGTCGTCCATGGCGTTGATCATTGAAATATACTCTTCGTCGAACAGGTTGATGAATTCCAGGGATAGCTTCAGCGACTTACAAAAGGCGAGGTCTTTCAGGGTGTAACCGATCTTGAGGTTGGCGACCACATAGTCGTCGACTTCTTCCGTATTTTCGGCGTCCCCGTATCGGTCGTCCAGGTAGCTCAGCATGGGCACCACCTCGAAATCCCCCCAGCGCAGGATCAGGCCGGCTTTGAGCATCCACTCGGGGGTATCCACCACCTGGTTGCCCTCGGTATCCATGGTGGCCCCGGCATAGGTCAGGTCTTCGTCATAGGTCAAAGAGGTGTAGGTGGGGTTGAAAAAGAAGGTCACGTGGTCGCCCAGGAAAAAATTGGTTTCCAGCTCGACGCCGTAGCCGGTGGCCTCGCCCACATTCTGGTAATAGTTGACGTTGGGACCGATGCGAGGATCGTGGACCGTCGTGAGCAAGTTCTTGTGTTTGGCGTAAAAAAGCGTGGGCACGATCTCGATCCAGGATCGACGAAAACGGGCACCCAGCTCAAAGTTGTCGGAGGTTTCCATGTCATAACCGCTGAACATGTCGTCCAGGGTCACCCCGGCGGCCTGGAAAGCGGCCCGGTTTTTGGTATAGACGTTTACCAGCGGCACGTAGGCATAGGGCCGGATCTGGTTGCGACCGTAGCTGGCGAAAAGTTCGATACCGTCGGTGATGCGGTAGTCGACGCCCACCGTGGGCAGAAACTCATCGTAGGTTTTCTCCTTGCGGTAGAGATCGGCGGCCTTGACCAATTCGAAATCCGGCGCCGACGCCGTATAGCCCTGGCTGGCGGGATCGGTGTAGCGGAAATATTTGAGACCCGCCTGCCAGTCGACCGGACCGGCGCTGCCGGCCAGTTTGAGGTAGGGGCTGTGCACGATGCCGTCACCGTCGTTCTTCATCACCATGCCGTAGCCGGCAAAAGCGAGTGTCGAAACATTATAGTTCTTTTGGCTGATGAGCATATCCGAGTCTTCATACCAATACCCCAGAGAGGCGGTCAACCACTCGAAACGATAGTCAAGCTGAGAAATCAGGCCATAGCGCTCGATCTCGCGCATGCGCCGCTGCACGACGTAGTTCCCACTTACGGTCGTTCCGCCGAGGATCTCGGTATCCTCCTTGGAATAGTAGGGTTTGACGATCAGACCGAACGCGTCGGTAAAGCTCAGTGGGATCTCGGCCAAGAAATCACGGTTCAGATAATCACCGCGGTTGTAGTCGTAATAGTTGATATCCTCCATGGCGATGCCGGTCAGGCGGTCATTGTAGTCATTGTCGTAGTTGCGGCCCAATGCCTCAACCTCGGCATAGGTCATGGATTTATACAGGTGCTGTTCCAGGCTGTTGTAATTGTACCACAAATGGATTTCGTCGCGATCGTTGATCGGCTGGCTGAGCATGATGTTCGCATTCTTGCGCGGCCCCAGGTCGCCAGGCCCCTTCCATTTCTCGGCATCCGTGTAGGAGCCGGAGACGGACAGGCGGGTATTGACCGCGGGCAAGGCCCCCGAATCCAGCCGCAGGAAGGTCCGGCTGTAGGCGTTTTCACCGACGCCCTGGCCGAATTTGACGCCCCATGTTTCCTCGGGCCACAGGGGGCGCAATTCGATGGCGCCGCCACGGGCCCCGACACCGGTCCCCAGATCGGCCGGCACGGCACCCTTGTAAACGGCAATGCTTTCAAAATTCTCCATGTCGTAGAGATACTCCCGGGGCCCATGGGGTTTCCGCCATAATTGGGAATCCCGGCCACGGTCATGGCGCCCAGGAAACCGCGCACACCGCGGACACGGATGTTTTTCTGCTCGGCGGCCAGACCAAACGGGTCGATGCTCTCGACGCTCACCCCGGGCAACACGTTGACCGCCTCGTAGACACTCACCGCGGCCTTGGCCCCCTGGGCATCGATACCCTCCGGGGTGATCTCGCTGCCGGTGTAGACCGTGTCGTTGGTCTGCTTGGTGGGCTTGACCAGTTTCTTTTCACGAACAACGATCGATTCCAGCGTCACCGGCTCTTCGGCCATCGCCGCCGCATGGAAAAACAACAGCACGCCCATGGTCACAAAACAAATCGTCCTTTTCATCCTTCTGCCTCCATGTCTGTTTTCAGGTCATCTGCAGTTGAGCGTTATACCGACAAGTTCCGTTTCAACGGCTGCGTCCATCCTTCATGGAGGTGTTGGTTGATCTGGCTTGAGCTTTTTACGAATCCGATGCTACTTGCCACCGACAAACGGCGCCACTTGCCCGAGAGGGCCATAGTCGGCGGCCATCCGCGCGTAGACCGGTTCGCCGACCAGGAACGTATAGATGGCATCGGCCTTGGCGGCCAGATCCACATCGGTAAAATGCTGGGGATAGATCGTCTTGCCGATGGCATAGGCGTCGGCCATGGCCGTACCGATGTTGGTGGTGTAGAAGTTGAACGGCAACAGGGTGAAGACCCGCTTTTCCCGAAAGGCCTTCAAGGCTGATAGAATTCCGGTTTTTTGGCATGATCCTCGGCCACCAGGGCCAGCCCGCCACCGTCAATGAAGATCACGTCGGGATCGAGCCCCAAAAGGGCCTCCTTGTCCACCACCACGTGGCTGCCGCCGCCGGCCGTCGATCCGACGGCGTTGGCCAGGTTGATGGCATGGTTCCAATCCAGGGGAATGTACTGCCGCTGGGTGCTCTCGATGCCATGGGAGCCGCGATAGCCGATGCCGCCCATGTAGGCGCGCGGTTTTTCATCCTCGGGGATGCCGCCCGTGCGCCGGTCCAGATCCTGGCGCAACCCCTCGAGATAGGCCACGATGGCCTCGGCGCGTTCCTGACGGCCCAAAAGGGTACCCACGAGACGCAGGGAGGTGTAGACGGCCGTATCGAAAACCGCCAGTTCACCGTAACTCAAGACCACCACCGGAATGCCCAGGGTCGCGGCCACCGTGTCGGCCAGGGGGCCATCCATGTAAGTCACGAAAATCAGATCGGGTGCCGCTTGCAACACGGCCTCCATGTCCGGTTTTTTATTGATCGCTCCCGGCCCGCCGGGTCCGATGACGGGCAGGGTCTTGAGCTGCGGCTGGGCCAGCCAGTAGGGCCGGCCGGCCGGCTCGCGCAGTTCCATGGATTCCACGCCCACCACCCTATCCTGGGCCTGAAGATAAACGATCAGGCGCAAGGCTCCCGGACCGATGCAGATGATCCGCTTCGGCTGCTCCGGCACGCTCACGCGCCGACCGGCCAGATCGGTCACCGTGCGTTCAGCGCCCATGGCCGGCACGCAAAGCCATACGCTCAGCAATACCGCCAGCAGGCACGCAATTCTATTTCTCATTACACCTCCCCCGATTCTATCTCTTCTCATCTTTGGTCCATTCCCCATCGCCGATCGCCCATGGCCCATCAAACCGGCACCACCACGCGCTGTCCGGCCACCGTCTGCATTGTCACCGGCAGGCCGTAGACTTGCTCGATGGTTTTGGCATCCAGCTCGTCCCGTGCGGCCAGCCGGTGGATCCGATGGTCCTTGACCAGCAGAAAATGGTCGGCAAACCGCAGCGCCAGATTGAGATCGTGAATGGCCATCACGGCCGTCAGGCCTTCGACGTCAACCACGTCCCGGACCAGGCGCATCACCTCGATCTGATTCTTCAGGTCGAGGTTGCTGGTGGGCTCGTCCAGGAGCAGAATCTGCGGCGACTGGGCCAGGGCGCGGGCGATCATCACCTTTTGCACCTCGCCGCCGCTGAGATCCCCAACGGTGCGCAGGGCCATGGCCGACAAGCCCATGCGCGCCAACACCGCTTCCACCACCGCATAGTCGGTCTTGCCGGCGGAAAGGCCCATGTGCGGCCGCCGGCCCAAAAGCACGGCCTCGTACACGGTCAGGCGCGGCTGTTCGTGCTGCTGGGGAACGTAACCCATGCGCCGGGCGATGGCGTTCTGGGAAAGTCCCAAAAGATCCTCGCCGGCCAAGAGAATCGTTCCGGCCTGGGGACGCAAAATACGGTTGAGACACTTGAGCAATGTCGATTTGCCGGCCCCGTTGACGCCCAGGATGGCCAGCAGTTGCCCCTTTTCCAAGCTGAAGGTGACCCCGTCCAGAACCGGATGGCTGTTGTAGGCAAAGTTCAGGTTGGCCACGGACAGGATCATCGCCGCCCCCGGACCAGGAGATAGAGAAACATGGGCGCCCCCATGAAGGAAGTGATGATTCCCACCGGCAGGGCACCGGAGCCGATCATCGCCCGCCCCAGGGTGTCGGCGGCCAGCAGCAACAGGGCGCCGATCACCGATGAGAAGGGGATCAACAATCCGTGGTCGGCCCCCACCAGGCGCCGGGCAATGTGGGGGGCGATCAGCCCGAGAAAACCGATCACGCCGTGAAAGGCCGTCACCAGGGCCGCCATCATGGTCGCTGCCAGCATGCCCACCAGGCGCAGGCGGGCCACCCGCACACCCAAGCCGCTGGCGGTCTCCTCCCCGGCGGCCATGGCGTTGAGGTCCCAGCGCCGCAGCATTAAAAGAGCGTCACCCCGGCCACCACCAGGCTCAGGATACCGATCTCGTTCCAGCCGGCCCGGGTCACGTCGCCGAAGGTCCAGAACACCACCATGCCAGTTGGGTGTCCGAAGAGAGGTACTGGACCAGTACGGTTCCGGCCATGAACAGGGAGGTCAGGGCCACCCCGGCGAGAATGATGGCCTCGGCGGAAAGCCGCCGGACGCAGGCCAGCAGCATGATCACCAGGGTCGAGCCCATGGCGCCGGCAAAGGCGCAAACCGTCACCCCAACGAGTCCCGAACCGAGCAGCACGATGGCGGCGGAGGCACCGAAGGCGGCACCGTGGCTGATGCCCAGGGTCATGGGCGAGCCCAGGGGGTTTTTCAGCAGGGATTGGAACGTCAGACCGGCCAGCGAAAGCCCCCAGCCGGCCACCAGGGCCGCAACGATCCGTGGCAGGCGGATCTTCCAGACCACGATATCGGCCGGCCCGGCGACCGCGCCGGAAAGCACCTGCAAAAGGTGATCGAGGCTGATGTCGTAGGCGCCCTGGGTAATGGCGATGACCGCCAGCCCGAGGGCCAGGGCCATGCCGCCAAGCAAGAGGATCTTTTTTCGGCGCACATGACCGAGAAATGCGGCCGTCACCCGGCCCGGAGGCCGCTTCATCGGCGACCGTTGGGGTTCGTCGGTGTCAAACGATGCACCGTTGTTTTTCATGGTCGAAGACAGGCCGGTCATCGGCGCCTCCCGGGTTGCATCCGCCCCAAAAATACAAAAAGCCACGCAAAAAACGGGACGGTCGGGTCCCGCTGACGTGGCCTTCGTGGCTGGATTCCAAGTTGTGGTTTACGACACGATCTAATGAATTGCTCAGCTTCTGCTGAACGGTGTTAGCCAGGACATATACCCAGGTATGTTTGGGTCTGTCAACCGCTTTCGCGGCATTCTCATGGGGTGGCGCATTCAGATCGATTTTCTATTTTTCGCGGTCAAGGACCGCTCCTACAACTCCCAGTGGTGTCATTGTTTATCGGGGTTTGCTGTAGGAGCTGGCCATGCCTGCGACCCTTATTTTGTAGAATCGGTTCCAAATGCGGTTCACCTGGGCATTCTCATGGGGTTCTGACGGGCGGCGTTTTCGCGTCCCCGCGAACATCCGGAACGCCGATGCCCGCCACACGTTCCAGTTCGGCCATGGCCAGATGACAGGCGACAGCGGCCTGGAGTTCATTGAATTCGGCTTGCTTCCGGGCAACGATCAACGTCTCGCGGGCCGATGCGGTAATCGTTCGGGCTTCCAGTTGGTCGCTGCCGATGCGCAGGCGTTCGTGTTGCAGGGCCAAGGCCTCCCGGGCCACCGCCAGCATCATTTTCGACTGTTCCAGTTTGCGGTAGGCCTTGCCCACCGCCACGGCCACCTGCTGCCGGATTCGTTTGAGGTTGGCCTCGGCCTGGGCCAGCTGTGCCTTGCGCTGCCCCAGGGTGGCCCGTTTTTTCCCCGCATCGAAAAGGTCCCAATCCAGCTTCAGGCCGACGACACCGATATCCTCCTCCACAAAGGGAACCCCGTCCTGGTGAATGTAGCTGCCGAACAAACCGATGTCGGGAATATAATCGTGTCGGGCCGCGCTGACGGCGTTTTGCGCCTTGCCGATCGTCTCCCGGGCGGCCCGGATCTCGGGATTCCTGGCCATGGCCGCGTCTACGTAGGTTTGCCGGGGCGCGGGCTCGGCCACATCCAGGCGCTGAAGGGTCGGTTGGTATTGGGTATCCAGCGGCAATCCCGTCAGGTCGCTGAGCTCGGCGCTTCGATCGGCCGCCTGGATATCCGCGGACAAGAGCGCCTGCCGTGCCTGCAGCAGCTTCACCCGGGTACCCGTGACGGCCACCGGCAGCACGGTTTCGGATGTCACCGCATCCATGCTTTCGCGGAGCTTCTCCTCGGCCTCGGCAATGGTTGCCCGCGCCGTCTCCTTCTGCTTTTCGGCCAGGAGCAATCCGAAGTAGCACTGCTTGACGAAAAACACCACATCCGCCTCGGCCTTACGGCGCTCGGCTTCGGAAACCGCCTGTTCGGCAACGGCGATACGCTCCGCGTCGCGGACCTTGAGCAGTTGGGTCAGGGGCTGCTTGAGGGTGAGGGTGTTGAGAAGGGTGGTATCCGATCCCTGGGAGACCTTCACCGGTGACAGCGGAAAGGCCCCCAGGCCGGGAACGGTGCCGAGCGCGCCGGCCGGAATGGTGATAATCTGGTTGTCCGAAAGCATCGAATAGGCGGCGCTGTCCGAAAGATGGGGGAAGTAATCCGCCCGCGCGGCCGCCTTCTTGTGGGTGTTTTCCAGGACCCGGGCGGCGGCGATCTGAAGGCCCAGGTTGCCATCCAGGGCCAGTTGCACGGCCTCGTCAAGGGTGAGCGGCCGGGTTTCGGCGGCGGCCCGGGCGGGG
>NZ_BBCC01000117.1 GCF_001311845.1 Desulfosarcina cetonica JCM 12296
TTCAAAGCTTTGGGGATTTGCTTTTTTCCACTAATCGTGTCGAAAAGGCGCAACAATATTATCAAAAGGCGTTATTACTTTATCATTCTGAACAGGAGCCGATGGGGTTAGCATATACATCTGCTGAGCTTATTCGCTGTAACCACCGATTAGACTCCCTAAAGCAGGATGAACTAGAAAAACTCGCTGCTGAGGCTCTGATCATGGCTGAGAGAAGTGGCGTTAGGTCTGTTTCACAATATGTATTGACTGCCCTTTATGAAGCATTTGATGAAGATGAGGGAAGATTAAAAGACCTACTAAAGAAGATAGGTGTGAAGGTTTGAGTGCAGCGAAACGGTAAAAGCAAGTTAAGGTTGTCTATAGGTGTTCATCGCTACAATAACCAACAAATCACAAACAAGTATAAATCCCAGACACGGCCTAAATATTACAAAAGTTGAACAGCTATTAAAAGTACAGATACTGACAGCTTATCACACGCTGAAAGAAAATATAGATACTGGTATGTAATCACCACCTTTACTTAAAATAGCAAGACTACAATGTATTGTGTAGCCTATTCTCATTATTGTTTTAGAAAATAAGCATCCAGCGGCTTCCTGATATTTTGATATTTGAGATGGCAATTTGAGACAAAAAATACATGGTTTTTAGATCGAAGTAGAAACCCCAGCCCTTTGGGCGGAGTAATAGGGGCTGGCTATGCCGGTCCCGCATGGTAATGGCCGAGGAGGCCGCTCACTACTATCCTTGAATGGAGTTGTTGCCGCAACATCCATAAACAAGGAGAGAGC
This sequence comes from Desulfosarcina cetonica JCM 12296, assembly GCF_001311845.1. Lineage (GTDB taxonomy): Bacteria > Desulfobacterota > Desulfobacteria > Desulfobacterales > Desulfosarcinaceae > Desulfosarcina > Desulfosarcina cetonica. The sequence continues at coordinate 798 of NZ_BBCC01000117.1, forward strand.
GGTGATCAGATTCCGTAAATTATCACATACGATATGGCATTGTCAGTATCACATTGTATGGGTTCCCAAGTACCGGTACCGGGTATTGACAGGAGCGGTCAAAACGGCCTGCGAAGAGTGCATCCATGCAATCTGCGGATTTACAGGATGCGAAGTGATCGAATTGAACGTGCAACCGGACTATGTCCATCTGATTGTGAAGATCCCACCAAAGATTGCGGTATCCCAATGGATGGGGCGTTTAAAAGGCCAAAGTTCCATACGGATATTCCGACAGTTTCGGTATCTGCGGAAGCAGAAATACTGGGGGAATCATTTTTGGTCCAAAGGTTATTGCGTTGACACCGTTGGTTTGGATGCGGACGCGATACGAAAGTATGTCCGCGCTACCAGGAAAAGAAAGATCGTCAACTGGAGCAACTGCAATTAATCGATTAAGCATCAAATCAGCGGCACAACTTGTATGGCCCGCCCCCGATTCGGGGCAGGGCCTTGTCCCCCCCTATGGGGGATCTTTTAAAGCCGCGCCCTTTTAGTGCGGATCTTTACTTTTTATCAGGATGTTATCGCGCTATTAGACGAAATTCCAACTTGCTGCCGAAATGAAGGAACGAAGACGCCGGCCCAACACATTTTAACGAGAACGAAGTGAATATCCCTCTTAAAAATAAAGCAAAATTATGGCTGTCGTTTCCAAAACGAATTAAACTAACTTTTCAAATTTTAGTTAAAGAATTTAAAAATCATAAGGTTGGCTATGCCTCAAGTTTATCTTTTATCACTGTTGGATTTGATTTAGCATCAGTTTTTAATGGATTTATTCAGATAACTCTTATTTTGTCGATTATTGTTGCTCTCTGTATATTTTATAGGGTTTCATCAAGTGACACCCTAAATAAACCTCTCCATAAAACCACTTTACATCAATCGTGGATTGCTTCATTGCTTGTTGCACTCGGATGTATAGTGGCATCATTTATGCTTTTAATTACTACTAATGTTAGAGACGTCGACAAGGGTGGTAGCATCCTAATGAAGATCTTAAGATCAAATCAGCGAATAGAAGAAAAACTATTGAAATTATCTGATGCTATTGGAACTGATAATCTAGGGAATCGGATACAGTTTGAAATAACACCTATATCAAAAGATTTGAAAACGGTATTCAAAGCTATAACTATTTGGCCACTGCCGGAAAAGAATCAAATAGATGAATGCACTTTAAATAAATCAACTCTTCAGTGCAAAAATGTTTCAATAGAAGCTACGAGTTGTGATGAATTTTATATAAAGATCAATATAGATGCTAATAACCCTAAAGATCCTCTTGAAAAATTTGGCACATTAGCAAGTAATTTAATGACATTTAATCCAAGCGTAAATGTAAAATTTTCAAACGGAGAAAAAAAAACTATTTTTCTTTACAATTTTTCAGCAGCTATTAAAGGTATTCTTCTGGAAAATATGAATCTTACTGAACTTAAAAAAGAAACAATCCATTATCCCGAAAATTTAAATACAGAAAAAATAGGCAATAAGAAAAATGCAAAAAATATCATTGATGAACAAAAAAAAATAGCTATTGAAAAGCAACGTAGAGAAAATCTTAAACGTTGTATGACATGTACATTCACAGGATGTGAAATACCCCTAAAGACAGGTAAGTACCTTTGTGAAATTGGTGCCAAAGCTATAAGAATTCGTAGATTAAATTCAACGCAAGAGACCGTTATTGACCTAAAGAAAGAATGCACCGAAGCTGATATTGGAAGGGATTTCAATAGCGGGAAGGATCTTTGTTTTTCGGTACCGGAGGTTATACCGGCTTTGAAACCATCGGATGAGGTGATAGTGGACATTGAATTTAATAAAGAGGAAAATATATCATTCTCTGTAATTGTTGAAGAAGATTATAATGGGCCAGGCAATTTTACATCTGTACAAAATGTTAGATGGATTGTTCTTAATCCAGCAGAAGGTGAGGACCCGGATACTACTCCTTATGCAATAGCATGGTTTTCACCATATTTAAATCTACATACCAATCCTTTCCAGATAGGTTTCGGTGTAGGAGGGTGTTATCCATATGTCGGAAAGCAATACTCTTCTGTACTTATTGATTCAGATGGTAAAGGTTTGGTTGAATATGGACGTGGGTTAAAATATTTGTCAGCACCTGAACCTAAGAACGGAGTCATTGCTATTGCTTTAGAAACCGGATTTGGTAAAAGATATGGGCCATTCCGTTATGCATTTGATGCTGAAAAAATTGTTGAGAATTCAGCTATTGAAAGTGATGTCCCAAGATTGTCGTGCAAATCTATGTACGATAGAAATAAGAAAAATATGGTTTACAATTGCACAGTTCATATGGAACCCAATGTTGCAATTATGTGGATGAAAATTAAATCAATTCAAATAGGGAGTATACCTGAAGAGTTACCTATAAAATTTGATATAAACATAACTGCTAGGGATATTATCGACAATTTAAATAGCCAGGGAAAATATCATAACCCAAACCAGCGTGGAATCCCTATAGTGAAATTTGATCCACCGGATGAATGGTCGGATTTGTACTATAGGCTTACATTGAAATCTGGAAAGGTTCTTCCATTGCAACGAATTCGATTAAAGTGATTTTTTTATGCCTCAATTTTCTATCTGTTTGAACAATTAGGTGTATCTTTTTATTCAATTATTAAAGACTTGATTCAGCAATTCTCAATGCGAAATCATGACAAATCCTAGCTTTCGTTTTACTTTGACCGTTAAAGATTTACAAGTGAAGCATAAATGATTTTTATATGCGATATTATTGCAGTTGTTTATATATTTTTTCTACAACTATTTGGTACTTAGTTTCGTTAACCTATAACCGATTAAGATTCAAAGCACCCCTATATTTTGTGGTTTGTCGGAAGTGTCTATAAAATCTTTAAAAGTATAGCAAGTATTTCTCATTCATTGAAACCTTCAAGGGTAGTGATAATTTAGGATATCAAAAAGTTAACAACATCACTTCATAGGTGCTGGTGGTTAATATAGATGTGCATAGACCGTGCAAAATCCAGCCAAGTTATTTAGTACATTGAATTCAAAATATATTTTTAGCGTTTTCGGGTTCGACTCCTGCGTCCGAACAATTTAATGAAATGGCAACAATAAATTCTTTACCCCCCGGCTATCGAATTTTTACCATACACAACATATTATATCCGGAATTTGCAGATGAAAGTTGTGATTAGGTCGATTAATCACCGGTTTTTCAGCCATTCAAAAACCTGTTGTAACAATACATAGCCACAGCATTCAACCAATTGCAGATACATCGAACAATCACAATAGCGCATGTCAAATGTATCTGCAATTGGTCCGATACCGGTATTGTAATATGTACCGAAACCTTGAATGATTTCGGATCACCAAAATATTGATATCTGTAATCGAAACAAAACGCTTCTTTGTTGAATGACAGATGGCTAAAGCGTTCGAGATGCTAATCGATGATACAGGACAGATTAGAAGGTCTCAATCTCCTCTACAGTCACTTTTATCACATTGTTAACTTTCATTCTTTTTTTCGCATACTCGGCGGATAATTGATCGAAGAGTTCACCTGAATTCAGAATACTGCCATTCCCCCAAATGCGGCAGCCTTTTCGCTTTGATGCATCCAAACAGATGATGGCCACCTGATCGTTCTCCCTGATGTTAGCGGTCGTTCGAGGAGAAGCGATGTCCGCAAATACGACATGTTCATCATCCAGAACGCGCATAGATCCTTTGGCAGAGACATTTGGTTTTCCGGTACTGTTTGTGGTGGCCACCAACGATGGGCTTATTGTTCTGATGGCATTTTTGGCTTCGTCAGTAAGCTTTGTCATAATAATCTCCTTCGTTTCTGATCATTTTTTTAGACAATATGGGTGAGCGCTAACCACGGCAGTCAATAGAAAAGCCTGCATAGCCTTGAAAACGTGGGTTATAGAAAGCGGTCATTTGGGACGCTAACTACAGAGCCAAAAATCAAGGAGGCAGGCCGTGAGCAAGATAGTAAAATATGTTGGTTTGGATGTCCACAAAGATTCGATTACCATTGCCGTCGTCAATAGCGACAGCACCACGCAACGGGCCCACGTGGATACCTCGGCATTGCGGATCTTTAACCACCCGGATTTGCCGGCCCTGGGTGTCCTTGGGGCCGTTTTGTTTGGTAACCCTGGGGGTTAATAACCTTCTAAACAGCGTTTCCCATTTTGGCGTTTTAAAGTGACGTAAGGCATTCACATTAAATTGGATTACAAAATATCCAAAATGGGAAACGCAATTTAGGTATCAATGTCCCCCGAGCCCCCCTACTCGTCAGGCAGCCGGTCGCTTCTCCAGAAGCCGGTCCAGCCAATTGGGGTCCATTTCCGGAACGCAAGCCAAAAGCCGGTGAGTATATGCATGGTGGGGCGGGGTGAGAATTTCCTTTTTGGGTCCCTTCTCGACGATGCGGCCGGCCAGCATGACCACGATTTCGTCGGCGATGGCCTTGACCGTGGCCAGATCGTGGGTGATGAACAGATAGGAGACCTGCAGTTGGCGCTGCAGGTTGAGGAGCAGCTTTAAAATTCCCTCGGCCACGAGTTGATCCAGGGCCGAGGTCACCTCGTCGCAAATGATCAGATCAGGCTTGGCGACCAGGGCGCGGGCGATGCAGATGCGCTGTTTTTCTCCGCCGGACAGCTCGGTGGGATATCGGTCGATATAATCGGCCGGCAACTCGACCTGCTCCAGAAGTTCCAGAATCCGGGCTTCCTGCTGCCGGCGGCTGGCGTTGAAGTAAAACTTCAGCGGGCGGCCGATGATCTTGCGAATCTTCTGGCGCGGATTCAAGGCCGTGTCCGGCATCTGGTAGATCATCTGCAGCCGTCGCAGGTCTTCGCGTTTTCGATGTTTAAGGGCCGCGGGCAATACGTCTCCATTGAACACCACACGCCCGTTGACCGCTGGCAAAAGCCCCGTAATGACTCGCGCCAGGGTCGATTTGCCACTGCCCGACTCCCCCACCAAGGCAACGGTGCGGCCGCGGTGGACGCTAACATCGATATCCTCCAGCACATTGTTCTCCCCGGTATAGCTGGCGGTCAGGCCTTCAACCTTGAGAATGACTTCTTTTTTCAGCGCCGCGTCACTTTCGCGTTTACGAAATGAGCGCACGGCCAGAAGGTCCCGGGTATAGGGTTCCCGTGGATGGGCCAGGATCTCGCCGGCGTCGTTTTCTTCCACCAGATCTCCGTTGCGCAGCACCATGATGCGGTCGGCCAGCTGGGCCACCACGGCCAGATCATGGGTAATGTAGATGGCGGCCGTATCGAAACGGCGGGTGATCTCGCGAATGGCCGCCAGCACCTCGATCTGGGTGGTCACGTCCAGGGCCGTGGTGGGCTCATCGAAGATGATAATATCGGGACGACAGCTCATGGCCATGGCCATCATGGCGCGTTGCAGCTGTCCGCCGGAGACCTGATGGGGGAAGCGGTAGCCGATATTCTCCGGGTCGGGCAGCAAGAGCTGCCGGTAGGTGGTCACGGCGTTTTCCTCGGCTTCGGCCGCGCTCATCAGGCCGTGCTGCACGGGACCCTCGGCGTATTGCCGGATCAGTCGGTGCGCCGGGTTGAAGGAGGCGGCGGCACTCTGGGCCACGTAGGCAATCCGCGCGCCACGGATCAGCCGCAATTGGGACGCCGGCGCACCCAACAGCTCCTGCCCGTCAAAGACGATGGCGCCGGATGCGATTCGGCAGCCCTGGCGGGCATAGCCCATGGCCGCCAGACCGAGAGTGGATTTCCCGGCACCGGATTCGCCGATGAGGCCCAAGACCTCGCCTTTTCTCAGGGTTAGGTCGAGGCTGTTGATGATCGGCGCCCAGGCGTCGCCGGTCAGGCCTTCGATGACGATATCTTTCATTTCGAGCAGTGGGTTGTTCATCGTGTCTCTTTCGGGGACGGCTCAATCCTCCAGGCCACTGGCCACATGGAGGAACCAGTCCACAATCAGGTTGACGCCCACGGTCAAAAAGGCGATGGCACCGGCCGGCCACAAAGGGGTGTAGATACCGAAGGTAATGGCCCCCGCGTTCTCGCGCACCATGCTGCCCCAATCGGCCGTGGGCGGCTGGATGCCCAATCCCAGAAAACTCAGCGCGGCGATGAACAGAAACACGAAGCAGAAGCGCAGGCCGAACTCGGCCACCAGGGGCGGCATGGCGTTGGGCAAAATTTCGTGGCGCATGAGCCACCACAGGCCCTCGCCCCGCAGGCGGGCAGCCTCCACATACTCCATGACGGCAATGTCCATGGCCACGGCCCGTGACAGGCGGAACACCCGCGTGGAATCCAAAAGGGCAATGACCACCACCAGGGCCGGAATCGAGGTTCCCACCACCGACAGCACCATCAGAGCAAAAATGAGGGTGGGGAAAGCCATCAGGATGTCGACCCCGCGGCTGAGCAGTTGATCGATCCAGCCCCCCACCGTGGCTGCCAGAAAGCCCCAGACCGTACCGACCCCAAAGGAAAGGGCGGTAATCAAAAATGCGATGGCGATGGTGTTGCGGGCGCCAAAGAGAAGCCGTGAAAATAGATCCCGCCCCAGGTTGTCGGTCCCAACCCAGTGGCTGCTGCTCGCCGGCAGCCAGACGTCACCGGTGACAGCGGTCTCGCCATAGGGCGCGATGGCCGGTGCCAGTATGGCGGCCAAAAGCGTGATCAGAACCATCCCCATGCCGAGACGGGCGCTGAAGGGTGCCGAACGAAGCAATTTTAAAAGTGCCGTCATACGGTCTCTTTCTCATCTGTCAGCGCGGATTGCGCAGGCGGGGATTGCTGACAATGGACAATACATCCGCCAGCAGGTTGAGCATCACATAGGTGGCGGCAAAAATCAGCCCGCTGGCCTGGACCACGGGAATGTCGCGCTTGGACACCGAGTCGACCAGCAATTGCCCCAGTCCCGGGTAGACAAATACCACCTCCACGATGACCACGCCGACCACTAGATAGGCCAGGTTGAGGGCGATGACATTGATCACCGGCGACAGGGCATTGGGAAAGGCGTGCAGGACCACCACGCGCAGGCGCCGAAGCCCCTTGAGATTGGCCATTTCGATGAACGGGCTGGCCAAAATATTGATAATGGCCGCCCGGGTTTGGCGCATCATGTGGGCGGTCACCACCATGGCCAGGGTCAGGCAGGGCAGACAGATGGCGTAGAGTTTCTGCCCTAGGGTCATATCCGCATTGATGTTGGCGATGCTGGGAAAAAGGGCCACCCGCACGGACAACAGGGCGATCAGGATGTAAGCCACAAAAAACTCCGGAAAGGAGATGGTGCTCAAGGTGGCCATGGAAATCAGCCGGTCAAAAACCGTGTTGCGGTAAAGGGCTGCCAGGATGCCCAGGATCACGGCCACGGGAACGGCAATCAGTGCCGTGACCCCGGCCAAGAGAAGGCTGTTGGCAAAGCGCCAACTGATCAGGTCGGCCACCGGCCGCCGGTTGGCCAGCGAGTTGCCGAAATCGCCCCTCACAAAGGCCCCCAGCCAGGCCACGTAACGGACATGGGGGGGCAGGTCGAGTTTGAGTTCCTTGCGAAACGCCGCCACGGTTTCCGGCGTGGCACTCTGCCCGAGAACGGCCTCGGCCAGGTCGCCGGGCAGTGCTTCGATACCGACAAAATCAGGACGGAGATCACCCACAGGGTCACCAGTCCCAGGCCGATGCGTTTGAGCACCAGGGCCGCAATACCGCTTGGTTTAAATCGCACCATGGTTGTCAATGATCATTTCAGGTTAGGACTTGAACCACCAGCGCTCCGGCGCCCGAAACCCATCCAACTCCCAGTTAGCCGCCAGCTTGCCATGGCCGATCGTGTCGCTGGCGGCGGCCAGGTCGGCGCTGAACATGGGTACCACCACGCCGCCGTCGTCGCGCACGATGCGCTGCATCTCCCCATACATGGCACGCCGTTTGTCCTCATCCAGTTCGGCCCGCGCCGACACGAGCAGTTCGTTGAAGCGCGGGTGATCCCAGAAGGTATCGTTCCAGGCGGCACCCTTGGCGTAGGCGGTGGAGAACATCATGTCTTCGGTGGGCCGGCCGCCCCAGAAGACCGCGCACCAGGGTTTTTTCATCCACACATTGCTCCAGTACCCATCGTTGGGCTCGCGGACCACATCGATGGTGATACCGGCCTTGGCGGCCTGCTCCCGGTAGAGCACACCGGCGTCCACCGCACCCTTGAAGGCCGCCTCGGCCGCGTGAAGCTTGAAGGTGGCGCCATCCAGGCCGGCTTTCTTCAGATGGAATCTGGCCTTGTCCGGATCATACTGCCGCTGGGGCAGGTCACCGGCATGATAGCGGTTGGCCACGCTGATGGGATGATCGTTGCCCACCCGACCGTAGCCGCGCAAGATGGTCTTGACCATCTGCTCCCGGTCCACGGCGTATTTCAGGGCCAGGCGCACGTCGTTGTTGTCGTATGGCGCCATGTCGGTACGCATGGCGAAAGTGAAATGTTTGAACCCATCCTGGCGCATCACCTGGATGCCGGGCATGCGCTTGAACAGGTGCACGGTCTTGAGATCGCAACGGTTCATCACATCGATCTGACCGGTCTTGAGCGCATTGGTGCGGGCGTTGACATCATTGATACCCAGAATCTCCACCTCGTCGAACCAGGCCCGATCGGATTTGAAATAATTGGGATTGCGCACGGCAAAGGCGCGCACCCCGGGCTCGAAGGTCTTGATTTTGTACCCGCCGGTGAAAACCCCCGTGGAAAGGTCGGTGCCTTGGGGGCCCACCACAAGATGGTAGTCGCTCAAGGTGAAGGGAAAGTCGGCGTTGCCGCTTTTCAGTTCGAACGCCAGGGTGTACTTGTCCTCTTTTTTCATGCTGACGATCGATTCGACCAGCGCCTTGGCAGCCGATTTGGTGCCCGGCTTGAGGTGCCAGTTGATGGAATCGATCACGTCGTCGGCGTCCATGGTTTTGCCGTTGTGGAACTCGACGCCCTTGCGCAGGTAAAAAATCCATTTCTTGGCATCCGGTGTGGATTCCCATCGTTCGGCCAACTCGGGTGCCGGCCGGCCGTCGGCATCGATCTCCACCAGGCTGTTGGCCAGGGCGCCATACACCAGGACTTGCGGCATCATGGCCAGTTGGATGCCCGGATCAAGGGTGTCCGAGGTGGCGCCGCCGTTGAGGCCCAGCCGCAACCGGCCGCCACGTTTGGGGCCTTCTGCATTGGCTTTGGAGGGGAATGCCATTGGGGAAACGGCAGCCGCCAATCCCATGGCCGATGCATAGGCGATAAACGCACGGCGCGAAAGGTTGCCTGCCGACAACACCTGTTCCAGGCTTTTCAAACGTGACATCTCACCCTCCTTTTTACGGTAGCGGCTCAACGGCCCATTCATTTTCAATACAAAGTAAAATCAACCGATTTCTACTTCCCGTGGTACTCCGGAAAAAATCATTTTCATGCCTAATTATTTAATAATAATAATAAATCAAAAAGAAGAGAATCCGGCAAGCTTTATTTAGTGTTCATCCCAAAATGGCCAATTTGTCCGATATCCGTGTTTCGCGAAAAATTTTATCCTCGAAATATCAACGACAAGTCGTTTTCCCTTTTTTGTTGCGGGGCCGGCATGCGGGGGGGTGTCGCGGATTCGCGTTTATCAAGCCTACAACGATTCAACTATCCGGCAACTGTCAAACCGGATTCATGAATTTAAATCGGGAAAAGGATTGACAGATGGCATGGGGTTGGCTAAAGGAATTAGCAATCACAAATTTGATCAAATTTGAAATCTAAAAAAGGATCAAAAATGAGACCCTATTTTGAAAAGATGCCCGAGTTCGGACAGCCCCTGAGCAGTTCCGCCAAACAGGAAGCCAGCGAAAGCGCCGCTCAAATCTTGGCGGTGGAAAAAGAAATCGAGGCCGAAATCCAAAAGGTCAAACAGGCCGGAATGCCAGAGGAAAAAATCAATGCCCGCGGGCAGTTGACCGTCTGGCAGCGGCTGCGTTACCTTGTGGATCCGGGATCCTGGTGTCCCCTGCACACCTTGTATAATCCGGAGAGCAACGCAGAGGGGCATACCAACGTGTTCGACGGTCTGGCCAAGATTTCCGGCCGGTGGGCGGTGGTCATCGGTTTTGACAACAGTTATATGGCCGGTGCCTGGGTTGCCGGTCAGCCGGACAACATTCTGCGGGTCACCAACCTGGCCAAACGGCTCAATGTCCCCTTGGTCTGGGTGGTCAACTGCTCCGGCGTGAAGCTGCCCGAGCAGGAGAAATTCTACGCCAACCGGCGAGGCAGCGGAACACCGTTTTACCGTCATGCCGAACTGAACCAGTTGGGCATTCCCGTACTGGCCGGCATATACGGAACCAACCCGGCCGGCGGCGGCTACCAGGGTATCAGCCCGACGATCCTTTTCGCCCACAAGGACTGCAACATCGCCGTGGGCGGCGGTGGCATCCTCAGCGGCATGTCCCCCAAGGGGCACTTCGACGTGGAAGGCGCCGAAGCCCTGATCACGGCGGCCAAGCAGTACAAGGCCAAACCGCCCGGATCGGTCTCGATTCACTACGATGAAACCGGGTTCTTCCGATATGTCTACGACACCGAGGAAGGCGTCCTGGACGGCCTCAAGGAGTACATGGCGGAGATTCCGGCCTATAACCCGCGGTTTTTCCGCGTGGCCACCCCCAAGGCACCCATCCTGCAAGAACGCGACCTCTATCATTTGCTGCCCTTCAACCAGAAACGGGCCTACAGTTTCGAGCAGCTTCTCTCACGCATGGTGGATGGCAGCGAACACATGGAATTCCGCCCGGACTACGGCCCCGAGGTCTACACCGGCTGGTGAAGCTGGACGGTTTCCTGGTGGGCGCCATCGGCAACCGCCAGGGTTTCCTCAAGCCGGACTACCCGGAATACGCCGATTATCCGGGCATCGGCGGCAAGCTCTACCGCCAGGGTCTGATCAAGATGAACGAGTTCGTCACCCTGTGCGGCCGCGACCGCATCCCGATCATCTGGTTCCAGGACACCAGCGGCATCGACGTGGGCGACATCGCCGAGAAGGCCGAATTGCTGGGCCTGGGCCAGAGCCTGATCTACTCCATCCAGCAGACCGACGTACCCCAGATGCTCGTTGTCCTGCGCAAGGGAACGGCAGCGGCGCACTATGTCATGGGCGGCCCCACGGCCAACCGCCACAACGCCTTCACCCTGGGCGTGGCCACCACGGAAATCTACGTCATGCATGGCGAAACCGCCTCCGCGGCATCCTACTCGCGGCGTCTGGTCAAGGAAAAGGGCGCCGGCCGCGATCTGCAGCCGATCGTCGACAAGATGAACGATATGGCCAAGTCCTACTATGACAATTCCCGGCCGCTTTACTGTGCCCAAAAAGCTGGTGGACGAGATCGTCAGCCTGAGCCAGATCCGCAACTACCTCAAGGCATTTGCCGGTGCGGCCTACCAGCACCCCAAATCGATCTGCCCGCAGCACCAGATGATCCTGCCGCGGATTACCAAGGGATAAACCGGCGAAAGCGGGTCCCCCAGCCACATCGTATTAAACCGTCTGCTGCCGCGTCCACCCGGCTCGATCGGGTGGACGCGGCAGCGTTTTATCCACGATCGGTTCTTCCATCGCGCTGTCGTGAGAATGCCTTCTTTTTCCGCCTCGCACGATTGTCTTCCACCGGCCAACGAGCATACACCCGAATGGCCGGCGCCATTTCCCTTGTTTTATTTCGGTTGATCGTTTCCTATCGATCAACGCCAGCGCCACGGCCCCTCTTCCATAATACGGAATCGAAAAAGCTAATTTTCAGTTGCTCTTCTTCTTTTTCCGAACGCGATGCCAAGTTTGCGCATGCGATGCCTGAGTGTACTGGCGTTTACGCCCAAACGGCCGGCAGCTCCATTTGGGCCATCGATTCTGTTGTTACACAACAAGAGAACCTTTTCGATATGATTCCGCATCACCTCATCCAGGGTTGGCACGTCTTGTTCGAGATTGGGGCATAGAGGCTGGGATTGTCGGGGCAGCATGCTGATATGATCAAATATTAGCACTTCATTAGGCGCGCCGGCTAAAGTACGTATGAGCGCCCTCTCAACTGAATTCTCCAATTCCCTAACATTTCCGGGCCAATCATGTTTTATTAACTTTTTCATTTGAATCGACGAGATCGTCGGATAGGCTCGAATTCTCATCTCGCGGCATTTCCTTTGGACGAAGTGCTTGACCAAAGCCGGGATATCAACTTTTCGATGGCGCAGCGGCGGGATCGTTATGGGAAACACGTTGAGCCGGAACCACAAGTCTTCTCTGAAGGATTTTTCAAGGACCATCTGCCGCAGGTCCCTGTGTGTGGCGGAAATGATACGAATATCCACCTTGATTGGGTCTCCGCCTCCCACCCGTTCAATGGTCTTGTCCTGAATTACGCGCAAAAGCCGTGTTTGTGCGGAAAGGGGAAGATCGCCAATTTCGTCGAGAAAGATCGTACCGCCATGCGCCCTCTCAAACCGTCCTCGGCGGGTTGTTCCGGCGCCAGTGTAAGACCCCTTTTCATGACCGAAGAGTTCGCTGTCAACCAGGTTTTCTGGTAACGCCCCACAATTGACCTTTATTAGTGGCCCGCTGTGCCGCAGCGAAGAGTAGTGAATTGCATTGGCGATGACCTCCTTGCCCACGCCGGTCTCGCCCAAGAGCAACACATGGCTATCCAATGGGGCCACTTGGCGAACCATTTCCATGATGGGTTTTAATCCATACGCTTCACCAATGACTTCGGCTCCTGAAATCTGGCGTAACTCGCTGGCCAGGTAGCGGTAGTCATCGGATAGCTTCTCCTGTAGGCGCAAGACGTCCTGGTGCTTTAAGATGTTTGCAATGGCAATGGAAAAAGGATCGTGCAGGAGTTCCAGCAAGCGAGCGTGTTCTTTGCGAAACAAGTCTCGTCCCCGCGCTGAAATCACAAGCTCACCGAAACTTTTTCCGGCTATTTTCAGGTGTAGCAACAAAAAGCAAAGGGGATTCTGTTTTGCTTCCAATTCAACCTGTTTTGCCACGGGTTGCATTTCCGACCGGTTGATCATGGAAACCACCGGGCCATAACGACCTGTCTCAACGAACATTGCAGCTTTTTTGGATAACCTGGCCGGATAACGCAATGGCGTTTCGGGATAGATACTTGCAGAAGCGATATTGCGAAGCATCCGGTTTTCCGGCTCGTATGTATTTAAATCCAGGCTTTCAGCGGGCATGAAATTCTCAATATACTTGCGGATATCTGCCAGCATGGCTTTAGCGTTGAGGGTGCCGCAGATTCGTTTGGACGCTTGGTGGAAGAACTCCATATCATTAATGGGCACAGCTCCCCTCCCCATATCTGTCGCATGTGACATAAAATCGGGAAAATATCATATATGACAAAATTTTGGCGTAAATGATAGAACTTGTCAATTATTTTTCTAACCCACTTGTATTAATAGTAAATATTTTTTGGCACGCATCTCGCTGAATGTATGGCCAACAATAGAGACGTGGTGGAAAATGTATCGCACGTCCAGGTTTGCGGCACACACACCCAGTGTGTGAGCGAGGACGTTTCCATCGCAAAGTGCGCCACGCCGGGCATACATCCATATCGAATCGGTAGGCACAAAAGGGGAATCACGGAGGCAATCTACATGAGTAAATATTTTGTATGGTTTCTGGCCATTACCGTTTTAGCGCTTTTTGTTTTTAAAGAGATTGGGAGCGCTGAGGATCAAGCGAGACAGTTTTGGTGGTCTAACATTTCTTATCAATATGACATAGAAAGAGAATTTGTCACATTGACGCCTGAATTTGAAACCAACAATTTGCCATTTGACTTGGAGCTTTATGGGTTCATTGATTTTACGGGTGACCATGGTCACGATGAAACCCATCTGAAAAACCATTGCGGAAGTTTCGACCTATTCAAGCCTTTGAACAAATTTGGTATTGCCGAGGATAACGTTGTCCTGCATATGTTTGATGCGGCCATGGAATATAATATAGATTCCTTTACGGATAATCGCTGTTATTTCGGCTTCCGTTGGCGAGGTGCCAGAACTTTTGGAGGTATGAGCAAGTTTCTTAATCGAATCCATGCAAATTTTGACATTACCGTCTATCTGGCTCGCACGGATGGTCGGCAAGGACATAACTGGTGGATGATTTCTCCTTACCTAAAAATTCCATTTAGTATCGGGCGGGTAAACTGCTTTTCCAGTACATGGTGTGACATAGACTTCGATAACCCATTGAATGAATACCGCCACAACAGCGTTTCAGGACAAAGCATGCTCGGAGTCAATATTTGGGAACAACTCTATGCCTTTTGCGAAGTTAAATATGAGGATTTTCAGGTACCTTTTGATGATGCCTTCGGGATAGGTTTTGGCCTCATGTGGCAGTGGTACTTTGAGAAGCCAGAATCTTTAACAAGATAGTGGTATTTTGGGGGCATTTTGAATCCGGAGGGTACCTTCAATTCGTGGGACCTAAATTGACGGACTTTCAGACAATGGACATCCAATTGACACAACAAAATTTTATCGATTTTACTTGACATTGCCTGCAAATTCCTGGCGAAAATATACAGTTAACAGTTTGATTCGATGGTTAGGCTGTAGATTCCTACGAATTTTCCTGCTTTATTGACCTTCCATTTGATGCTCGATTATTAGCCTATAAGGATCGATGCGTGTTAACGCCAGATTCTTTATTTTATGGATAATTTCAGTTTGTTGAGCCAATTTAGAGCCTGAGGTAATCAAGTGGCCAATGATGTTTTTGCAAATAAGAGAGAAATATCATGTAAAGCAGGAGATGGAAAATCGATAGCAGCATTTCCTGATGTTTGCTTTACGCCACCTCAAACACCTGCCACGCCTCCTGGTGTTCCAGTTCCATACCCAAATACTGGCATTGCTAAGGATACTACGAAAGGAAGCAAAAAAGTAAAAATTAGCAATAAGGAGGTAATGCTCAAGAATCAGTCTTTTTATAAGACAAGTACTGGCGATGAAGCAGGTTGTGCTCCGAAAAAGGGTGTTGTAACCAGCAAAATTAAGGGGAAGGTATATTTTAACTCTTGGTCAATGGATGTCAAAATTGAGGGTAAAAATGTAGTAAGGCATCTCGATCTGACGACACACAACCACGCTTCTCCACCTGGCCAGACGCCTCCTCAGCCAAACACAGATTCGCAGGCAACTCCCGATGAAACGCAAGAAGAAAAATTGCGTAAAAATTGTGGGAAACAGCGGTCAGATATTTTAAAGAAAAACGAAAAACTAAAGAAGGAATTGCGTAAATACGATCCTGTTGCTGATGCAAAAGGAGGATTCCCAATGGGAGGTGGCAAATTAACGAAACCGGGAGGGCACTATCGTGAAATGAGAGACCTGCAAAAAGGATTAAAAAATGATCTGGAAAAATTTTACAAGGATTGTAATGAATCGGATATTAAAATAGATAGGAGCGTAGACAAGGGTGCTAATCAAGAAATTGAAGTTCCCCCCGGCATATCGAGGATACCGCTGTCATGAAAGAGAATATTTTTGAAACCATTTACGAGAATGATCTGTCAGGATTAAAAGAATTATTAGAATCTGATCCAGAGCAGGTTGGCGTCATTAGACTTGAAGACAGGATGACACCTATCATACTTGCTTGTGAATATGGACAACCAGAAATTGTTCGTTTGCTGTTAGAATATGGCGCCAATGCTGATGATTGCTTAGATGATGGCGAGACACCTCTTCATATAGCTGCATTCGAAGGCGCAGAAGATTGCGTGAAATTCTTGTTAAAGGCAGGAGCTAATCCCAACGTTCAAACAAGCGAAGGTAAAACCCCTTTGATGAATGCCTCTCAGAGTGGTTCCTATAATATCGTTTTAGCATTGCTATCAAATAACGCAAATCCACTAGCTACAGATCAATTTGGAAGATCTGCCTTCATTGGGCAACAGTGGGGCAACATGACAACGATACTATTGTTCGTATTCTAATTGCTCATGGGACAAATCCAAATCAGCCAAATAATAATGGCGACACACCGAAAGATTATGCAATAATGATGAAAAAAGAGAATCTAATAAAAGCTTTCAAATAATAATTTGATTACCATCATTCCTCAGCCATGCATTGTCTTATGATCACAGAGGTAACCTTCAGACCTTCAGATAAAAGGAGGTCTCTTCAATTCGTGGGATAGCTCCAACGTATCTGTACGTTAGCCGGACTTGCGATAAGTATTGTAATCCGGACTGCAATCAACCGATCTTAAGCTACTTAACCCGGAGGACTGTTGATCCCAACATTTTTATGACCCCGTATGGACCGTGCCCATCCGAAAAGAAGAGGGGCACGATCCCCCTCAAAGAAATGAGCAAAATGCGATTTCAGAACAAGAAATACGGTCAATGGCGTGACATCTTCTGTTTCTGTCTGGTTGTTCTGCTGGCCGCCTGCATGGTTCTCTGGAAGATCCGCTGGCCAGAGATCATCCCCCCAGCCCCCTGGCCGAGCAAACGGACACGGCAATACCCACCCAGGATGACACGCCCCGAAGAATTATCCTCAACCTGACCACCACACCCGCCACCAGCCAGGCGGTCACCTGGCGTACGGTGATTCCGGTGACCCATCCGCAGGCCCAGATCGCACCGGCCAGCGGCCTGTCGGACTTTGACAAAAATGCCCGGTCAGTGGCCGCCGAAACCGAAACGGTCGCCCTGGACGATGGGCGTATGGTGGCCCATCACGCGGTGGTGTTCGACGCCCTTACGCCGGATACGGTGTATGCCTACCGGGTGGGCGCCATAGGGGCATGGAGCGAGTGGAACCAGTTTACAACCGCAAGCAGCAAACCGGCACCGTTTGCGTTTGTCACCTTGGGGGATCCCCAGGAGGAAGTTCGGTCCAAGTGCTCAAGGGTTTTCCGGGCGGCGTTTCAACACGCACCCGATGCCGATTTCTGGCATTTTGTCGGCGATCTCGTGGACAACGGGGACAGGGATACGGAGTGGGCCGAATTGTTTGACGCCTTCGGGTGGATTCCCCGTACGACGCCGATGATCTTCCTGCCGGGCAACCATGCCTATCCCAACCGCCGACGGGTCAAACCCGATGCGTTTCGGATTTTCGACCTGTGGCGACCCCACTTTACCCTGCCCGAAAACGGGCCGGCCGGCCTGGAGGAGACCGTCTATTTTCTCGACTATCAGGGCGTTCGGATGGTAATGCTCAACGGCAATGAAAAACTGGCCGAACAGGCCCTGTGGCTGGACCGTATTCTGTCCCGCAACCCGCAGCCATGGACCATCGCCGCCATTCACCAGCCGGTGTACAACACGGGCAAATGGCGCAACCGGTCAACGCTTCAGGATCTTTTCGTGCCGCTATTCGACAAATATTCGGTCGATCTGGTGCTCCAGGGCCATGACCACACATACGGCCGCACATATAAACTGAAAAACGGCACCCGGGTCGGCCCGGATGAGTCGGGAACGGTTTATGTGATCTCGGTCAGCGGGCCCAAATCCTATCCGGTCGGCCCGCAGCATGCGGCCCTGATGGAGAAGTCGGGGACCGGCCGGCAACTGTTTCAGGTTATCCGCGTCTCCCGGCGGCGTCTGGCATATGAGGCGTTCGATGCTGCGGGCAAACCCTATGACGCATTTGTGCTCGAAAAATAGGTGTGGTTGTAAAACGACAAACCATGTCTCAGAGGAGGCCGGCATGCTCGGTTTTGGATTGTGCAGGGCAGCGAAGCGGCGGATAAGCATTTCCGGTTCGGTGAGGCATCCGTTGGAAGTCACCCAGGCGATGCTCGAAAAAATGGCCGCCACGGAAGTCCACCTTAATGAAATCTGTGCCAACGGCGAGTTCCGCGGCGTCTTTAAGCTTCTCGGGGTGCCACTCAGGGATCTCTTGTCATTGGCCGGAATAGAAAAAAAAGATACCGATTTCGACTCACCGGTGGACCTGGCCGTAAGGGTCACCAGCAGCAATGGCCAAAGCGTTGTGCTCTCCTGGGGAGAGCTGTATTACAAAAGCACCGCTGAAGTAATCGTGGCCACCTCGGCCCACCCCATCTTCCCCAATAAAAGCATCAACAAATTCAAGGACAAGGACGCCTATCGCCGCATGATGGATATCCTCGAACGGGAAATCCGGTTTCCGAAACTGGTGGTCCCCCCGGACAGGTACGCCGATCGATCCATCGAAGCCATTACGGCCATCGAGGTGGTTGACTGTTGCTCCGATGTCGGGGCTGATCCGTCGCCCGAGCCATACAGCCCGCAGGTCACCGTCGGCGGGGAGGGCCGGCCTCCGATGACATTTGGGGACTTTTCCGAAGCGGATTTCATCACGGCCACCGTACACGTGGTCGGCGACGGAAAAGGCTACCACGTACCCACGCTTACAGCGGCGTACCGCTTAAAACCGTCATTGAGCAAGCCCGCGTAAAAGCGGATGTCAATACGGCGTTTATCGTCTCCGCACCCGACGCCCACCGGGTCCTGGTCTCATGGGGAGAACTTTTTCTCAATCCTCACGGTGAACGGACTATTCTGGCGCGCAAAGAGGACGGCGAATCGATCACCAAAAACGGCAAATTCATCCTGATTCCGGCCGACGATCTGATGGCCGACCGGCAGGTCAAATCCGTCAAGCGCATTGAAGCCGTCTCCATGGAAAGCGGCAACCGATGATGAAAAAAATCGTGCTTGCCGTTATCGCCGCTGCGGCCGTATTTTTTTACTACCGCCAGACCCATCGGGATTACCCGGAGCAAACATGAAACCATATTTCTGCCCTCTTGAAAGAAAATTTTATAACCTGGGGCCGTTTTATTTACCCGCT
>NZ_BBCC01000118.1 GCF_001311845.1 Desulfosarcina cetonica JCM 12296
ATTTTGGTTAGTTGTATGTATTGCGCACTGAAAAGCGATTCCGGAGTAGTCTCGCATTCTATTACTCCTAAACTGACAGCAGGAACTTCTTTCATTGTAAAGTGAACTCTGAGGAAGTTATGGACAACCCAATAAACGTTCAACACACGTTGAAGACCGGTTTCTGATTTTGCATATCTATTTGTTTTTCTTCTATACACGGAACATTTTCTTATAACCGTTAGAAATTGTGCTGTATACATAGTCATTCCGGATATTGTTCAGACGAACAATTGGGACATTTGCATGTAAATAAAAGCATAATCTACTCCTTTTGATCGTGGTTGGGGTAGACTACCGTACATTCGTACATTTTTATTTACTACTGTCCGGCAACCTTATGTATTTTCTTCCATTTACAGCACCTATTCAACTGAACCGGTGCCAACCTTGAGCCTGCCGATCTGGCGGTGGAGCTCCTCTCATATCGGCTTCGTGGTTCAGTTCTTTTTCTTGATTTTACCGAGCAGATCCGGAGTATTGGCAATTCATTTATGTTTCCAGCGGATGATCTGAGTATAATGCTCGCCATGCTCACTGGATAGTTTAGAAAGAATCATTGTCTCGGACAGTGCAGATAGTAAGACCTTGAATTCTGCGCTATGATGGAGACGCTATTTTGCCATGAACTATTTCTTTCATTATCATTAGTCCATTGCTTATACATCTGTTTCTATATTCAGCGCCACTTCAGCGCTTCATTAACGGAGCACGGATACATGCAACATAACTGGAAACGAACATTGGTGACAGGTGGGGCTGGATTTCTTGGATCGCATTTATGTGACCGACTTCTTGCCGAGGGCCATGATGTACTTTGTGTCGATAATTTCTACACCGGAACGAAAGAGAATATTCGAAAGCTATTAGGACATCCCTGCTTTGAATTAATGCGGCATGACGTTACATTTCCGCTATACGTCGAAGTGGATGAAATCTACAATCTGGCATGCCCAGCATCACCGATTCATTATCAGTTCGATCCCGTGCAAACCACTAAAACCAGTGTCCATGGTGCCATCAATGTTTTAGGTTTGGCGAAACGTGTCAAAGCCAGGGTCCTTCAGGCCTCCACTAGTGAAGTGTATGGCGATCCAACAGTGCATCCGCAAACGGAAGATTACTGGGGACATGTCAATCCACTCGGTATCCGAGCCTGTTATGACGAGGGAAAACGATGCGCCGAAACTCTCTTTTTCGATTACCATCGACAGCACCACTTGAAAATCAAGGTGGCGCGGATTTTCAATACCTATGGGCCCCGGATGCACCCCAACGATGGTCGGGTGGTCTCCAATTTTATCATGCAGGCCCTCCGGGACGAACCCATCACCGTCTATGGGGAAGGCCGGCAGACCCGCTCTTTTTGTTACGTGGATGACATGATCGACGGATTTCTACGTCTGATGGAAAGTCCGGATAATTTTACCGGTCCGGTGAACCTGGGAAATCCAACTGAGTTTTCGATTTTGGAACTTGCCGAAATGGTCATCCGCCTGATTGGTGCTAAATCGAAAATCGTTTTCAAGCCACTGCCCCAAGACGATCCTATGCAACGTCAGCCCGATATCACTCTGGCCGGCGAAGCATTGCAATGGAAACCGAAAGTCCCACTGGAAGAGGGGTTGATGCGCACGATCGACTATTTCAGAGAAATTTCCAAGTAGAAAACGCTATGTGGTTATACGGATTCGATACGCGAAAGGATTTCGTCCCCTCCGATTCCATTAACGAATCCGATCCTGCGATGGTGACCTATATGCCCGGCCCCCTCCCGAAGGAAGCCTCGCATCCCCGCTAATGTTTTTACCCTTTCCCTCCGGCCGTTGAGTACCCAATGAAATGTTGAGTCGCCGGTGTCTTTATTCGGAGATGTTACGCAGACGCTTAATCATTCCTTTCTCTGAATCATACACTTTTTTTTGCCCATCCCCCAAGGCCTGCTCGATAACGCGGATATCACGGACAAGCCGCATCAATCCCGGCGGTTCGACGGATGCGGCCTGATCGCTTCCCCACATGGCTCTGTCAAGGGTGATGTGGCGTTCAATAAAAGATGCACCCAGAACAACTGCTGCCAACGTCGTCTGCAATCCGACTTCATGCCCTGAATAACCAACCGGGCAATTGAATTCCGATGATAGCGTTCTAATCATTCTCAGATTTAACTCTTCTGGTTTACACGGGTACGCGCTAGTACAATGGGCAATAAGTCTATTGACTGGGGACAGCCATCCAAAAGCGCGTTTAATTTCTTCCATTGCCGACATACCGGTGGAAAGGATGATGGGCGCCCTTTTTCAACATGATAGCGAATCAATGAATCGTTGGTGACGGCAGCGGACGCAATTTTATAACAGGCCGGATCAAACTTTTCGATAAAATCTACTGATGGTTCATCCCAGCAGGATGCAAACCAGGTAACCCCCTTTTGTTTGCAGTATTTGTCAATTTCGGCGTATTCGGCCTCACCGAATTCCACCCGGTAACGATAATCCATGTAGGTCATGATTCCCCAGGGTGTTTCTCGCATCAGATTTTTTTGAGCCTCCGGGACACACAGTTCGGGGGTCCGCTTTTGGAATTTAACGGCATTGCACCCGGATAATGCAGCGACATCAATCAGTTTTTTGGCAATTTCAATGTCACCATTATGGTTTATGCCAATTTCGCCAATAACATATGTAGGTTGGTTTTCTCCAATCAACGTCTGACCGATTTTTACGAGTTGTGCCACGTTAAGCGACCTTTCCTTTTCTTTCAATTAAATCGGCAAGCTCACGAATGGCGCCATGACCTCCAGGTGCGTTGAGAACGATTTGTGCCATGGATTTGACACCTGGGTGGGCATCATTGACCACAACGCTGCAGCCTACAGTCTGTAAACATTCTGCATCATTTATATCATTCCCTACAAAAATGGTATTCGCAAGATCAATCTTGTTTTCCTCGGACCACTTTATAAGGGATTGTTTTTTATCCTCAAGTCCTTGTCGAAAAGTGATGCCCAGCTTGTTGCAGCGAGCTTCCACAACAGGATTTTTTTCGGTTGACAGAACCAGTAGTGTGATGTCTTTGTTTTTTAATCGGGCGATTCCCATTCCATCGCCACGACTGCATGTGACCGATTCTATCCCGTTTTGGTCAATTCTAACACGGTTATCAGTAAAAACACCGTCAAAATCAAAGACAACCGCTTCCAATGCATCGGGCAATACAGATAGTATCATCTCATCCTGTCGTTCACGCATGAGTACGGCTGCAATTTTTAAGTCAACCCACTCATCGATTTCAAAGCAGCGATCAATAGGCATTTGATAAAGTACGGTTTTACCAAAAAAACGGTGCTTGTGCTTATGAAAGCCATCGACCATCATGGCATAAACAGCCCCCGCCTCCAGAAATTGGTTCTTTCTTTGTTGCCGCATTAAACGCATGTTTTTGTCATGGTTGATACCTCCGGCGGTGCCATCTTCGTTATGATTCCAAAGAAAATAGTGGAAAGGGACAACGGCCAGCGCTGAATCAGCTTGCTCATCAACCATTTTTTCAATGGTGCCATCAATATCACGGGGCAATGTGAGCGGAGAGGTACACTGCAGAAAGGCTAAAATCAGCGGTTTGTAGCTCTCGGTTGCTTCTAAATGATCCAGTACATGCAGCAATGCCAATTCGGAACTGGCCATATCGCCGCTGATATCAGAAGGTCTCATGACAACTGACGCACCATGGCGTTTCGCTACAGCAGCAATTTCAACATCGTCGGTGGATACAACAACGCGATTGATGTATTGCGCCTGGCGCGCAGCTTCAATTGCGTAAGCGATGAGTGGCTTTCCGTTCACATATTGAAGGTTTTTTTTTATAATTCCCTTGGACTGTCCTCTAGCAGGAATTATCGCCAAGGCCTCGATACCGTTCTTATTAAAATTCACGTCGTTGTGTTGCATGCGATTACCGCCCTGTGAGTTCGCCAACTTTTTACAAAATATTATGGTTAAATGATGAAAAAAATAAAAAAATGCAAGGATGAAAGCCTATTCGCCAGAAATTTAACATTTCTGAAAAAGAGATCCACGGAAATATGGCAGTTGGTAGACGCCGCCGATAGATCCCGCAAAGCTGAGGCGAGTACCGGTGGCGAATTGCCATTGGAAGAGCGCATTAAAAAATCCAAACTTCTGTTTTACGGCAGTGAAAATCCGGTGGAAATGGTGCGTAATTTTATTGAGGGGTGGAAATTCGAACCCTTTGACACGATTTTCCTCATCGGCTTGGGCCTCGGATATCTTCCTATGGAAGCGTTCAAACAGGAAATCGGTAGCCCGCGAATGATTGTCATTGAACCTTCCATTCAGGTTTTCCTGGATGCCATGGCATGTATCGACCTGGATGAGTTATTAAAAAATCCGAGAATAGATCTATTTGTCGGAGAGGACATCAGGATCGCCGATATCATTAATCAGTTTAGACATACGATCTCATTAGGTAAAAACCCAATCATCGTTCATCCTATGTATAATGTTGTCTTTGAAAAGGCGGTTGAATCGCTTTTGAACGAGCTGAAAGAACGACTTTCGGAAGTAATAAATCAGTGGTTCACCATTCGAGAGCATGGCAAACGGATGTACAGCAACACCATAACAAACCTCCCCAGTCTTTTTGCCGGAATCCCCATGCGTCGCTTGCGAGGAAAATTCAAGGGGGTTCCGGCAATCTGTGTCTCTGCCGGTCCTTCACTCGACGAAGCGATCGATGAATTGAAGCAAATACAATATCGAGCGCTGATCATTGCTTGCGATTCCGCAGTAAACGCACTCATGAATTCCGGCATAACCCCCCACGTCATCGTTACCGTCGATATATTTCAGACAAATATCCACAAGTTGAAGCCATATGTTGACGATTTGCGTGAAACCGTTTTGATATTCGGTTTAGAGTCAAACCCGGACAATATCCGGTTTTTTCTGAGTCCCAAGCGGGTTGCCGTATCATCTTTCAGCAAGCTGATGTCTTTTTGGCTGGCCCCCCAATTAGACCTGCAAAGCTGTATCCCGCAGATGTCTTCCGTGTCTCACCTATCCTTACATGCAGCTTTGGCCATGGGCGCGGATCCCATTATTATGGTGGGCATGGACCTTGGATATGTCGATGGCAAGAACCATTCATTTGGCTCGGTATTCTTTGACTCGGTTCAAGAAAGCCCCTTTTCCATCTACGGAAACAATGGGTGCGAATTGTCAACCGCTATACAATTTATTGGGGATAAACTAGTTATTGAACAAATCACCCGCCAGCATGCCACGCAATTTATCAACACGAGTATCAAGGGGGCATACATTCCAGGAACTACGATAAAGAACATGGTTGAAGTGATCGATACGGAAGTCGCGGAAGCGGTAAACGTGAATAGCATCTTGGATAGCGTCGATTGGACGTGTGCCGCCGACGAAACACGGGCCGCTTCGGAATTGAATATCCTCTGCCAACTTCTGAAGGGGGCACGTGACTCGTGTAGGAAAAATCGAGGAAAGCTTTCCGAGGCGATCCACACAGCACAAGCCTGTGGCGGCGGAAATCTGGATGCCAATTTTTACCGAAACGCAGAAAAAGAATTTCACGCTTTTGAGAAGCAAAACTTTGTCTACACGAGCATGAACATGGAACTCGTTCTTGATGACGCAGAAGAGATTTTCAGACTGCGTGAGGTGTATCGAGCACGCCAATTGATGATGAAAAAAGACGCGTCAAAGGATCAGGTCGATCTATTGGTCAGGCAATATGACGTCATCGAACGAGGCTTCGATTTTCAAATTCAACAGATTGAAGGTCTGATTCTTTATTTAAAAGAGGTGTCAACGCTGAAGAAAGGCGAACAACGGCAAGCCGCGGGGCGGAGTGCCGATTCTCGATTGGCGATGTGTTATCATCGCCAGGGGGAATTATGGCGGGTGTATCGAGAATATATGAACTGCATCGAAAAAGAACCGTATCAATTATCACCTTACGTTGAACTCATCCAGATATTGATAGATTCCAAGCTGTGGTTGTCTGCCCAGCGATTACTTACAAAAGCCGGTTCTATGTTTGGCGTTTTGCCAGAAATCAAACGGCTGAAACAGTCTTTAGCCGATGACCTATATGCTATTTTTTCAGAGATAAAAAAGGAATGGGGACTGAATAATTTTCACTCGACACGAAGGCTGTTGGCTGAATACATGACGCTTCGTCCCCATGATTCACAAGGCATCGAGTTGAAAGAAAAGATGTATAAACTTGATCGACAAAGCATTGTTCAATGGAAGGTCGAGCGAATCGGAACTGAGACGCAAACAGCCATGCCGGAACGGTTGAACCAAGTGAAAGCGTATGTGAAAGAAAAAGAGCTGGAGAAGGGGATCGGCGTCCTTGAAGGCATGTATCAGGATTTTATTGAGAACCGGGCAACGATCCGTGAGCAGATCGGCGATATTCGCATGATGCAGAAGGATTATCGAAGCGCCATGTGGAACTATAAGCAAGCCTTGAAAATCGATCCGTTGAAATTAGCGCTTACCAACAAAATCGAAAGGGTTAAAGCAATTCAGGAAACGGGATAGACGTTATCCTTCATCATAAAAAGTAAACAAGGAAGCCGTATTCTAAGTGGAATACGGCTTTTTTGTTTTCAGTGAAAAGAATTTAGCTGCCCCGTAATCCCGCTGCAATATTTTCATTGATTTTAATTATGACATCGAGCTTTTCCGGACGTGGAGAAGCCATGGTATCAAAAATGCGTTTATCGATAAAACCACTGAGCAAGAGCAAATCGCGCTTGATATGGTCGGGCAGGGGGTTATCCGGTTTGGCCAATTCTACCTGTAAAATGGTCCAGATGCGCTGATTGTATTTCAACGCATCATCCAAAATGACTTTGTGGTTTCCATCTTCCCATTGCTTTTGGCAGGCTCGCAGTTTCTGCGCGGCTTGTGTTAAAACCCTGGCTTCGGCTTCTCTTCCGGTCAGTGTCTTTTGCTCAACCGATTTATAGGCATTCAAGGCATTATTGAACACGAGAAATGACCTCCTCTTCATAAGCGATCAGTTTCTTACAGGTTTTCATGGCAGGGTAGTAATTTCCTTGAAGAATCTCATTGCTTATCTTATCGATAATGGCGATTGAGCGCGGAGCGGCTTCAAGAAAATCCCGGACCAAATCCCAATATGCATTATGATGCACTGCTAAATTGCCATTATCGATGTACATCAATTGAATAGCAAAGTAGATCCGTTTTGCGGGCGTCGTTGCCTTCTCGGTACTTAGAATGTCTTTTTCGCGAAGGATCGGGACATTGTTTTCGACAATAAAATGACACTTTGGCCCGGCGTTGGTAATCACCGCGCCATCGATAATCATCCGTTCTCCTGGTTTTAATGTAATCTTAAGCCCCATATTTTTCAAAACCGCCTGGAATAAAATACCTTTATAGATTTTTAGGCAAGCTGACAACTGGGATGATCCTGAGAGGTGGATCGCTCCATATCCATATTTTGCAAGTATCGATCGGTATATGCAAGTTAAATACCAGAAATGTAGCAGGGGGGGCGATCTGTTCTATTCGCGCCATTAAAGAAATTGGGCAAGACGGAGATTCCGCTTGCCCAATTTTATGCATGGAAAGGATGTCAATTTTGGACGTTGCTTAGAACAGCTGCAGCACGGCTTGGGCCGCCTGAGATGCCAGGCTCAGTGAAGTGTCCCCAGATTTTGCCGGGTCTGCAACATGAGCATGTTGGCACCTTCTTCATTCATGTCGGCCAACGTCAGGTTATCCGCACCGGTGTTGAGCGTGTTCATCATCTCATTGGTGAAGTCGGATCGAATCTCGATGGTAGACAGGCTGGAAGAAAGTTTCTGCGCCTCGGTCCTGAGTTGGCTGATGAACTTGTCAATACTTTCAATAGCTTTGTCAACGTTGGTGGTGGTGGAAAAGGCGTTCGCAGCCGCTCCGGTGACATACACAACACTAACGGTTACAGTGCTGCCGGCACTTCCGTAAAGTTGTAGATTCGAATCAGTGGCGGCGCTAGCTCTTGAGACGCTGAACCCTTGTACGTTCAGGGAGCTGCCTTGTGTTGTGTTTGAGGCGGCATATTCGTTCAGTTCAACGACCAGTTTGTTGGTGCTTGTCGATGCAGCGGTTTCTCGAAAGGTCAAGTTCTGACCGCCGTAGTTGGAGTCCTTGGCCAAGCTGGCGACCTGTCCCAGAAGGGTATTGTATTGTGTCTGCAGGTCGCCTACATTGTCAGATGTTTTGGCTGCCGAGGCCAGCGACTTCATCTGATTGAGCAGGTTTTCCATGGCCTCGATGCCGGAGTTTCCGGTTTCGATGATCTTGATGGCCTCACCCATTCCGTCCTTTTTGGCAGCGAGGTCGCTGGCGCGATTGGAGTGATCCTTTGCCTTGAAAAAATTGACCGGATCATCCAGTGCCGAGTTGACCTTCTTGCCGGTGGAAAGACGTTTTTGGGTGGTCTCCATCAACGTATTCACGTTTTGTAGAGAGATGAGGTTCTGACGCATTCCCGAGGTAAGTGCGATAGACATTGTGGTGC
The DNA here is from genome assembly GCF_001311845.1 of Desulfosarcina cetonica JCM 12296. Taxonomy (GTDB): domain Bacteria; phylum Desulfobacterota; class Desulfobacteria; order Desulfobacterales; family Desulfosarcinaceae; genus Desulfosarcina; species Desulfosarcina cetonica. The sequence goes on from NZ_BBCC01000118.1 coordinate 8,635, forward strand.
TCCTTTTCTAGGGTTGTTTCCGGCGTTCTTGCCGATGGGAAAACTTTGTTAACGCTTTGTTGCTGAATTTGATTTCAGCATCCTTTCCATAGTGTTCGCGTTACAACCCTAATATCGATCATGGGGAAGATTACTTTAGAAAAAATTAAGGGATGGTCATCCTACGGTAATTTCTATTTTAAGTTCATTCAAATTTGCATTATGCAAAATTGTGCAAAATGCAAAAGATTTGATTGGGCGTGATCGTATAATCGGATGGCCCGTCGCATGTCGGCACCCATATGCTTCCCAACAGGATATTTTATTTGATAAAAACATGTGGTTTAGGTCAAATTCAATGGCGCTAACGGGGTGGGTGTCTGTCGCTGTTTCATCCATTACAGAAAAATTTGCAAAATGCAAATAAAGTGCACATATAAAATTACAAAGTATTGATAACGGGTCCCCTTCGCACGCGAGCTGAACCAGGCGTTAATTTTCATAGACACAACGCGTTAGGTGTCGCCTATAGTATGCCGCAATATATAGAGGTAAGTTTTTAATTCTGGACGATACCATCAATAAACCGACACATTGTCAAAAAAACGGCAAAAAAATTGCTATCAATACTGACGTCCCCTGAATCGTAGAAATCAATGGAGGAGGTCTCCCGTGCAATCATATCCAATAAACAAAGACGATATGGATGAAAACGCTGGTGCATCGGCGCAATGTGCTAACGATAACGCCCCTTTTAAGGGAATCGTTGGTCAAAGTACGACAATGCAAGATGTTTTCCGATTGGTCGAACGCGTCGCCGATAGCGACAGTACCATATTAATAAATGGTGAAACCGGTACCGGCAAAGGGATGATTGCCCACGCCATCCACAAACAATCCTATCGAAGAGATCAGCCGTTTGTTTCGATCAATTGCGGAGCGATCCCTGAAAATTTATTGGAAAGCGAGCTGTTCGGGCACATCAAAGGGGCGTTCACCGGTGCCACCGCCAATAAAATCGGAAAGTTTGAAGCCGCCAATGAGGGGACGATCTTTCTGGATGAAATCGGCGATATGAGCATGATCTCCAGGTAAAAATTTTAAAGGTGTTGGAAGAACAAAAATTTGAACCGGTCGGCGGTTGTCGAACCATCACAGTCAATGTCAGGATTATCGCCGCAACCCATCGTGATTTAGAAGAAGAGGTTCAGAAAGGCAATTTCCGGGAAGACCTTTTTTACCGACTCTATGTGATTCCGATCAAACTTCCGGCACTAAGGGAGCGTATCACGGACCTTCCCTATTTCGTTTCGCATTTCATTGATAAACTCAACAAAAAAAAGAAGACCGCCGTCGAATCGATTTCCGATGCAGCGCTTCAATCCCTAATGCAGCACAGCTGGCCTGGAAATGTAAGAGAATTGGCCAACTTAATGGAACGTCTCGTCGTGATCAAGGGGGATGGCCAAATTGATGTCGGTGACCTTCCGCCGAAGATGCGCAATAACGCGCCACTGCATCCCTTTGTTGCTCCGGAAATATCCGGGGATGGAATCTGTCTCAATACAGCCGTCAGTGAATTTGAGAAACGGCTCATTTATCAATCTTTGGAAAAGACGAAATGGGTCAAGAATAAAGCTGCCCAATTGCTGCATGTCAAGCGGACGACCCTTGTTGAAAAAATCAAGCGTTATGAACTTGAGAAATGTGCATGAAAGTTGATAACATATAACGCGTCACCATTTCGACGAATCCGTGAAGAGAAAGGCCGGACGCACACCCGCATTTTTCAAGTGGCGCTGTCAATTCAATGACATAAATCTCCTGCAGATACCATTTTCTCCCGATTTATCGCTTCCCATCAGACCCTCCGCTCTGCCCCATATATAAAATCGTACGATAAAACAGGTGGATAGCGGTCGTTGAAGATAATCCTTCCGATCGCTTTCCCTGGCAATTAAATTGCATTTTCATTCCAGGTATTCACTCATCGGGAGATGGCGGATGTGAATGAAGTGCTAAATTTTATGGGTTGGAGAAGCAGATGGCGACCCCACCTTACGGGTTTATTCAATAGATGACATGGAAATGATTTCAGTCTTGCTATTGGTCAACGATTTTGCTTTGCGCAATCATTTGCGGCGCTATTTTGACGGAAATGAAATGCTTCGGGCAGTGTTTTGTTCAGATGCTAAACACGTGCTTGAACTCCAGGGCAGTCATTGTCATCCGATTGTCTTTCTCGATTTGGTGCCGGAGAATAGTGACAGGATGGGGCTGATCGAGAAAATCAAACACGGCGTTCCCCAGCCATATGTCCTGATCGGGTCATCAAACTGCACACCGCATGATGTTCTCCGTTCCATGCAGGCCGGCGCTTCGGACTTCGTGATCGATCCTTTTGATGCGGATCTGATCGAAACCGCTTTCAAAAAGGCAATTCAGTCTGTTAGCTCCATGACCGCGTCTCCGCCATCCAGCCACAAAAGCAAGCAATTGATAACGCAAGATAAATCGCTTCTGCAGGTTATCGAAATTGCCAAGAAGGTGGCACCGAGCACGGCAACGGTTCTTATCACCGGAGAAAGTGGCACTGGCAAAGAATTATTGGCCGCCTATATTCATGCCAACAGTTTGCGGGCCGACTCGCCCTATATTGCCATTAACTGTGCTGCGTTGCCGGAACAACTTGCTGAAAGCGAACTCTTTGGCCATGAAAAGGGTGCGTTCACCGGTGCAATTTCGAAGAAAATCGGCAAGCTTGAAGATGCCGGAAGGGGAACCTTGGTTTTAGATGAGATCACCGAAATGGCTCTGCCGCTTCAAGCCAAATTGTTGCGTGCGATTCAGGAACGAGAGGTTGTGCGGTTGGGAAGCAATCGGCCCGTTCCAGTGGATGCCCGCTTCGTTGCGATCAGTAACCGAAATCTGAAACATGCGGTGGCCAACAAGGTATTTCGCGAAGATCTCTATTTTCGGCTCAGCGTCATTCCTTTGACGATTCCGCCCCTGCGAGAACGTAAAAACGACATTCCACTCTTGGCCAATTATTTTTTCGAGCGTTTCAGCCGGATCAATCGGACAACGATGACCCGTGTTTCTGACGATACCATGAACTACTTAATCGATCAGGCATGGCCCGGAAATGTGCGTGAGCTTGAAAATACCATTGAACGCGGGGTCCTGATCGGAAGCGGAAATGAATTGTTACCCGAACACCTACGCCTGGAGAGTGAACCGGAAGTTTTGCCTCACCGACCGCGCCTCGAAGTTGGGATGACCGTGCGGAACATGGAGAAAGAATTGATTTACAACACACTGAATGCGGTGCAGGACAACCGAACCCATGCAGCCAAAATGTTGGGCATCAGCATCCGAACACTGCGCAACAAGTTGAATGAATACCGCACTGAAATGGAAGGGAAGATCTGATTGTTGGAGCCTGCTGTGGATAATCGGTAGTACTTTCCGAAAGAAATATTGTCTCTCAGTTGAAGTGTTCATTTCCGACGATCTTCATGGGAGGCGGATCATCCGTTTCGATGGTACATAATTTGCTGTATTGGCAATAGCATCAATCAAGGAGGTCTTCATGGATCAACAGCCCATTAATTTGTTTGGGGGAACCATTGCTACCTTGGAACGCTCGTTGGACTTGCGGGCGCGACAGCATGAGATGATACTGAGCAATGTGGCCAATGCCGATACCCCCAACTATACTCCCTTTTCCATGAACGTCGAACGTGCCCTTCAGGAAGGCGTATCCGATCCAACGTCATCCATGCTGGTTCGTACGGATGAAAACCATTTGTCCGGTGATTCGATAGCGGTAGATTCAGAAATCGATACCACTTTCGCGGAGGAAAACGCACTTTTGTTCCGAGGGGACCAAAACCGTGTCGATATTGATGTCGAGATGACGCAATTGGCCAAAAACAGCCTTCTTTACAAAACCTCCGCGCAGATCGCCGGGGATAAATTCAAGTCAATGAAAAATGCCATTACCGGAGGAACCAACTAAGATGACTTTTATCGACAGCCTGGACATCAGTGCTACCGGATTGACTGCTCAGCGTCTCAGGATGAATCTCATTTCAAGCAACATGGCCAATATCAATACCACCCGAACCGAAACGGGAGAACCCTACAAACGCAAAGATGCCATTTTTCAAACCATCCAGAGGGATGCTTTCAAACGGTTCTCGACGAACAAACCAGTGCGCCCGAAGGCGGCGTTCAGGTCGCCAATATCATCGAGGACCAAAAGCCATTCATTGAAAAGTACGATCCCGGCCATCCGGACGCCGATGAAAATGGATATATCCGTTTGCCCAATGTCAACATCGTCGAAGAGATGGTGAACATGATTTCGGCCAGTCGGAGCTTTGAAGCCAACGCCACCGCTGTTCGCAACACCAAAGACATGGCCAGTGCCGCACTGGAGATTGGAAAAAGCTGATGAACGATCTGAGCATTTCGAGTTTGCAGAGCATTCTGCCCCAACTGGAGCCGTCATCCTCGGAGCAAACGAATGCTGTTTCGTCCACATCCTTTAGCAGCTATGTCAAACAAATGCTCAAGGATACCAATCAACAGATGCTGGATGCCGATCAGGCAATTGAGAATTTAACCACGGGCCGGAATCCGGACATTCATAATACCATGATCGCCATGAAGAAAGCCGAGATCTCATTTGAACTGGTGATGCAGATTCGCAATAAGCTGATTTCCGCTTATGACGAGATCCGCAAAATGTCCATTTAAGATCCCGGGAATCATCATTCATCGCGGCGCTGTTTGCCAAAGCGTGAGATCGGCTAAATCCGATTTCTCAACCTGTTCGAATACGATTTGAGGAGCACCGATGGCGTTTTCCTTTTCCGGTTTACCGCAACAAATACGCTTGGCCCTAAAAGGGCTCTCCACTGGAAAATTGGTGGCCATGGTCATTCTGGTGGGCGGTACCATTGCGGGGTTTGCCTATCTTCTGAACTGGTCCGAGACCGGTGATCTGCAACCATTATATAATCATTTGGCCCCGGAAGATGCAGCCCAGGTCGTCGCCCGACTGCGTGAGCGACAAATCCCCTATAAACTCAGCATGGATGGCACTGGGGTTTTGATCCCATACGACAAAATCTATGAAACCCGTCTTGACATGGCGGCCGAAGGGTTGCCGCGCGGGAATGGCATCGGATTCGAAGTCTTTGACGAGACCAAACTGGGGATGACCGAGTTCGTACAGAATGTAAATTACCAGCGGGCACTTCAAGGAGAGCTCAGCCGGACCATCAATACCCTGGCCGAGGTCGAAAGTTCAAGAATTCACATTGTCATGCCTAAAAAGTCACTGTTTATCGAGGATGAGGAACCGGCTACAGCCTCCGTGATTGTGAAGCTCAGGCGCGGAAAATACCTGAGCAAGGAACAGATTCAGGGTATCGTCCACCTTGTTTCCTCTAGCGTGTCGCGATTGAAGCCGGAAGACGTGACCATCGTCGATAGCAGTGGTAAAATGCTGGCTGGATTTAAGGAATCGTCTCCCGTCAGCCAGATCACATCGAATCAACTCGCTTTTCAGGAAAAGAAAGAACGCCTCCTGGAAAACCGGATCAGGACCATGCTGGAAAGCGTGTTGGGGCAGGATAAAGCCATCGTCAGGGTTTCGTGTCTGCTGAATTTTGTTCAGCAAGAAAAGACCGAAGAATTGTACCTGCCCGACAATTCAGTGGTTCGTAGCGAACAGTCTTCCACATCCCTGGTCGGTGGCGCCGGTGCGACGGCGGCTGGGGTCCCCGGGCTGCAATCCAATGTGGTTCCCGGCAATACGGGAACGAATGGTGCCGGTGGGTCAAAAAACAACCAAAAACAGCAGTTCACGAAAAACTATGAAGTCGGCAAGCTGGTCAGTCATCAGATCATGCCCGTGGGTAGTGTCCAGCGATTGAGCGTTGCCGTAATCGTGGATGGGACGTACAAAGCGGCGGAAGAGGGCGCCGAAGGTGGGACAGCACAATATGTCCCCAGGACGCCCGATGAAATGACCAAGCTGGAAAATATTGTCAAAAGCGCCGTTGACTATGATGCCGATAGGGGAGATAAGATCGAAGTCGCTAATATTCCGTTCGAAGTCGAAATGATTCCAGAAGTGACGGCCGCATCCGAAACCATGGATTGGCTGGATGTCATCAAGCAGCATCAAACGCTGCTTAAATATACGGCGGCCGCTTTATTCTTCCTGCTTTCTTATATGATCGTCATTAAACCGCTTGCCAGATGGCTGACATCGACACCGATTGAAGAGATTCAGATGCTTGAGCAGCTTCCTCAAACGATCAAAGAGCTTGAGCGGCGTTATGCCGAATCCGATAGAGAAAACAGTTATACGCGGCAATTGGAGCATGTCATTAAGGAAAACCAGTCTGGATCGACCCGGTTGATGAAGGAGTGGTTGAAGGAGACATGAGTTCACCGGTTGTGATGGATTGAATTTCCAAGCATCGTTCATAATGGATATGCAAATAAAAAGAAAATATCGCTGATATGGACCCCAGAAACCTAATCGGATCACTGAAAGCCGCTATCCTCGTCCACGCCATGGGTTGGGATGCCATTTCGCCCTTGATCGATCAGCTCAACAAGTCCGAGAAAAACCTTGTCTTCAAGCTGCAATCAAAGCTGGGAGAGATTTCGCCCGCCTTGGTTGAAAGTGTCGCTCGTGAGTTTCTTGAGAAGGCGGCGCCCCCCAAACAAATCGAGAATAAGAAGTCTTCCGAGCCGTCAGAAACCGACGCAGAAGGTATGGATGAGCGTCGAGAAAAAAAGCTGAAAGCGATTCAATCCATTCCACCCGAGATATTGATTCAGTTGATCCAAAATGAACATCCCCAGACGATTTCCCTGGTCGTCGCCCACCTTGAACCGCAAGTTGCCAGTGAAGTGATGGCGCTTTTGGCTGACAACCTGAAAGCGGACGTGGCATACCGCATTGCAAACCTTGATAAAATCGCCTCGGGCATGTTGGAAGAGATCGACAACGTCTTCGAAGAGATCCTAGCCAACAAGGAAACCTCGAATACCCAAAAAGCGGGCGGCGTTCCTCGGCTGGCAGAGATCCTGAATATGATTGATGGCACGGCGGCGGAGCAGATTATTGAAGAAATCGAAGAGAACGATCCGGAACTATCCGAAAAAATCCGGCAGAACATGTTTGTTTTCGATGACTTGGTGCTTGTGGACGACCGTGGTTTGCAAAAGGTGCTTCGTTCCGTCGAATCCGCCGAATTGGCGGTTGCTCTGAAAGCGGCGACAGATGAAGTAAAAGAGAAGATTTTCCGGAACATGTCGGAGCGGGCGGCGGAAATCCTTAAGGAGGAGATGGAGGTCTCTGGAGCTGTGCGCATTAAAGATGTCACCGATGCACAACAGAAAATCACCAAGATTGTCCAGGATATGGAACGTAAGGGCGAGTTGGTGATTAGCGGCAGAGGAGGGGAGGAATTTGTTGGCTGAACTACCTAAAAACGACCCGATTTCTGGGGGTGCGTCGAGTACGCTATATTACTTCCCTGAAATCCCATCCGGTATCGAAAAAAAAGCGATGGCCGGGAACAGCCACGCCTCCTTTGTCAGCGGCGCACCCCGGCAGAATAATGATTTCGGGCATTTGTCTCAAAGTGCTTCCCGGGAAACGCCGGATGCTTCCTTGATGGTTGAAGAGGCATTCGCCAAGGGCCTTGAACAAGGCCGCTCTGAAACGGGCGCCGTCTTACAAGAAAAAAGTCGAAACGGCTGTTTCGGCTTTCAACACGGCTGTTCGGTCCATGATTCAGGCCCATCAACAAAATATCCAGCGCATGGAAATGGAAACCGTTCGTCTGGCGCTCTTCATTGCAAAGAAAGTTATCGGCAGGGAATGTGAGGCGGCCCATGTGATTCAACATGTCATTAAACAAGCGTTGGAGAAGGTCGCCGATCCGCGTCATTTGATTTTGCGGTTGCATCCTGAAGACATTGAAACGGTCGAATCCGTCAAAGCGGAATTGGTTGAAGCTGATGATGGGGACGTCACATTACGAATTCAACCGGATGGGGCCATCCAAAAAGGCGGCTGTGTGATCGAGACCCAACTCGGGGATATTGACGCAAGGATCGATCAGCAGCTTAAAATTATTGAAAGTCTTTTAACCGAACAATTGACCAACCCTGCAACCCAAGACTGATGGATTGGCATGTTTGCTTCATTTAGCACTGATAAATTTAAAGATCTTATCGAAACAGCCGCGTTAATCCGAGCGGGTGGACGGATTCAGAAGATCGTCGGCATGGTCATTGAAGCCAGCGGGCCGGCTTCGCAGATCGGATGCGTCTGTGACATTCACGCGGAAGGTCGCGCGGGTTCTGTCAGTGCCGAAGTACTAGGTTTCAGAGAAAATTCTGTCCTATTGATGCCGCTTGAGGATATTCGCAGCCTTGGACCCGGATGCAAAGTCGTCGCCCGCAAGGAAAAAGCCCAGGTTGGCGTTGGGAAAGCGATGCTCGGCAGAATCATCGACGGGCTTGGCAACCCCATTGACGGTAAAGGCCCGATTCCGATTGACGATCGTTATCCGGTCTATGCCAATCCGATGAACCCGCTGCTTAGAAACCGAATTTCAAAACCGTTGGACCTGGGTGTGCGTGCCATCAACGGGCTGCTGACCATTGGATGTGGTCAACGCATGGGGATCTTCGCCGGTTCGGGTGTCGGCAAAAGTGTCCTCTTGGGCATGATCGCCCGAAGAACATCCGCGGAAGTCAATGTGATTGCCCTCATCGGTGAGCGGGGTAGGGAATTGAACGAGTTCATCCAAAAAGATTTGGGTGAAGAGGGGCTGAAGCGATCCGTCGTGGTTGTCGCCACCTCTGACCATTTGCCTCTGGTTCGGCTGCGGGGCGGTTTCATTGCCACGGCCATTGCCGAATACTTCAGGGACCAGGGGGCACATGTCAATCTGATGATGGATTCCGTCACCCGGCTTGCATGGCACAACGCGAAATCGGGCTTTCCCTGGGTGAGCCGCCGACAACCAAAGGCTATACGCCTTCCGTATTTGCCATGCTACCGAAGTTGCTTGAACGTGCAGGAACATCGTCCGGGCGTGGAACCATCACCGGCCTCTATACGGTTTTAGTGGAAGGCGATGACATGAACGAACCCATTGCCGACGCCGTGCGTTCGATTCTTGACGGTCATATCGTTCTTACCCGGGATCTCGCCAACCAAAACCATTATCCTGCCATTGATGTTCTCCGCAGTGTCAGCCGGGTGATGGCCGACATTACCGATTTGGATCACAAACACCATGCCGGTTGCGTGAAAGAGATTATGGCGACGTATCGTAAGGCTGAAGATTTGATCAATATCGGGGCCTACGCGTCTGGCAGTAATCCAAAAATCGATCTGGCCATCCGCATGATCGATCCGATTAAACAATATTTAAGGCAAGATGTACATGAAGCCGCTTCCTTTGAGGAAAGTGTCAACGCCCTCGCATCCTTGCATGAATAAAAATCTCCTCATTGATGTCAAAACAATGATCCCCGACGGCAAGGTGTAGCGATTATTTGTCGCAGTCCCATAGACAAGGGCAAAAAACGCCGCCGGCGGAAATTGTTGCCGCCTTTAAATTTAGAATCAATTATCGCCATATTGAAAATAGTCAATAAAAACAAGGTAAAAAGCGCGGGTAAAAATGGCATGAATACTGCTTTGTGGCTGAGTAAGGTTAAGGCGGGAGATTAACTCACCACAGTCATAACCGGTTAAGGCCTTTAGGACGGGTTAACCATGTATACATTCAAACTACAAGTGGTTCTCGACCACCGACAATTTCTTGAAGACAACCTTAAGAAAGAGCTTGCTGAAATTCGTCAACAGGCCCAAGCGGCGAAAAAAGTATTGGAACAGATGAGAAATAAAGAGATGCAAACGATTGCGGAACTAAAAGATGAGCAAACCAAAGGACTTTCCAGTGATTTTGTAGTCGCTTATCATACCTATCTGGAACGGTTGTCCGAAAGAATGATAAATCAGCAGGCGACGATTAAAAAGATCGAGGCGCTGATCGCGAAGAAGCAAGACGGAGTCCTCGAGGCCATGAAAAAACGTCAAATTCTGGAAAAGTTAAAAGAGCGGGGGCTGGAGCGTTATAACCAGACGGTGTCGCGAAGCGAAACCAATTTCATCAACGAGATCGCTATCAACCAATATGCCAGGAAAAACCTGAAGTGACACGGAAGGCATGAATGATGGAACCGGGAAATCTGCTTCAATCTTTGGCCGCGCAACTGACACCATCCAACGCACCGAACACCCACTCCGGTGTCGCCGGTCGTTTGTCAGAAATCCTCGAAAATGGTAGCCGTACCAATCGAACTGATTTCATGGGGATTATTTCTCAATATCTTTCAAGCCATATTGACGCTTCTGCTGAAGATGAATCGTTGGCCGCTCGGGTAGGAAGGGCGTTTCCGGAGAATATGGGCCGGGAGACAAAAGGGTCGCTCACAGAAGATCTGGGGTTAACGGTGTTGCCCGAAGACATGAAAAAAAATAACGTCGCCGCGGATGCAGAACAAATCGAAACGGGTGTCGCGTTATTATCCGCCCTTGAGGAAACGACCTCGCAAAAGATACCGAACATTAATTTACCAGAGAAGACAGCGCAAACTTCTAAAAAGACGACCGTCTTCGGCAACGCCCGCGAGGAAACACTACCGGACGAACTTTCCACGATGCAGCTAATGGCCCGCAGTGAATCTTCTCAACCGGCGGCATCCGAAACGCCAACGGTAGGCGATCAAACCACCTTCAAGATTTCTGACGACTTCACAAATCGACATTCATTGGGTCGAACAGAGACACGGACAAGCTCCAAAAAAATAATCAATCCGGAATCTGTATTGGATGATACCGGCAATGACGGGCAAAACGAAATTCGCCCGCCAGTAGCGTCAACAAAGGCTGAAACGAATCCTGAACAACAAGTTCGTTTTGCATCAAAGGATGAGGCCCCCCGCGAGGCGGCCCGAGGTTCGCCAGCCGGTGGCGGCG
>NZ_BBCC01000119.1 GCF_001311845.1 Desulfosarcina cetonica JCM 12296
CACGGCCTTGGCGGCGGGCGCTGGTGGTGCCACGGTCTTCGCCGGCTGGGGGGGGGCGGGCACCTTGACCGGAGAGGGCTTTTCGGCGGCAGCCGATTTCTTGGCCGCAACGGCCGTCGCCCCCGCATTGGTCGACCCCGTGCGCATCGAAACCATGCTGACACTGATGGATGACCGTGGCTGGGGCCTGTCGAACCGCAGGGTTGGGGAAATCACAAAAAGGGCGATCACCACGGCGTGGCAAATCAGGGAAAGTGCCACAGGGTATACCACGGAGGTCTGCCCATCGGTCATCGGTGCATGACTGAAGGAACCCGACACAGGGATGCTCCTTTTCATCAGCCTTTCTTACCGGATGATGGATCCGCGGCGTCCTCGTCGAAGGGATCGGTCACCATGCCCAGCTTCTCGATGCCGGCCGCCTTAATTTCCGCCATCACGGAAACCACCATCCCATATGCGACATCCTTGTCGGCACGGAAAAAAACCTCACGATCGGGCTGACCCTGCATCACATTTTCCAACTTGTCCCGCAACGCCGTCAGCGGCAGCTGGAAGTCGTTGATATAGATATTGTTTTCCCGGTCGATGGTCACGGTGATATTTTCCTTCTCGGATTCCATGGGCTGGGCGCTGACTTCCGGTAAGGCCACATCAACCCCTTGAACCATCATCGGGGCGGTAACCATGAAGATAATCAGCAGAACCAGCATCACGTCCACAAAGGGCGTAACGTTGATATCCGACATAAGCCGGTCACTGCCACTGCCGATAGCCATGAGGCCTCCTTGTGGCGATCTCTATCGCAGGATATCCCGTTCGAGAATATTGAGAAAGTCAGCCGAAAAACTGTTCAGCTCTGTCTCAATGATCCGGATTTTCTGCATGAAATGGTTAAACGCGATAACCGCCGGGATCGCCACGGCCAAACCGGCGGCGGTTGCCACGAGGGCTTCTGAAATACCCGGTGCCACGACGGCAAGGCTGGCCGAGCCGCGCTGACCGATACCATGGAAGGAATTCATGATGCCCCATACCGTGCCGAACAACCCGATGAACGGGGTCGTGTTGCCGGTGGTGGCCAAAAACGGGACCATCTGTCCGAGACGGGTCATTTCGGTGTTAATGGCCCGCCGAAGGGCGCGTTTGACATTGCCGCTACTGGAAAATTCATGGCGTAAGGTCGGTTTTTCCGGCCCACTGTTTTCCTCAACGGCCTTTCCACTGGTGTTGAGTTTGCGCAGTTCGCTATAGGCGGTTCTGAAGATCCGCGCCACCGGGCTGCCATCCAGCTGTTTGGCTTTGGTAAAGGCACTGGCCAAATCCCGACTCTTCCAAAAATAGTCGATAAAAATGTCCGATTGCCTGAATGCCTTGCGGATATAGCGGGCCTTGATGATGATGATCGACCATGATGTTACGGAGAAAAACAGCAACAGCATCAGCACGAACTTTACCATCAGGCTGGCGTTGGCGATGATATGGATATAATCCATCTGGTTAGCACCCATTTACAACACTCCCATTCGAGTATGGAACGCTTTCGGCAGGCTTGGCCGCCCTATGTGCGAAACCGTTCCCGATACGGCAAACAGACCGCAACCCCTTGAAAAAGTGTCTGTATAACTATACAAGCCATCAAACGGTGTCAAGCAGTTTGAAATTTGAAACACCGTATATATAAGGCTTTGCGCGTACGGGGCCGGCGGGCGCCCGATGAACCGTAACACCGGCGCGCTTCCATTCTTCCCGGCACCCCGGGACGCAAAAACCACCCAATGAGGTTGACCATGGATCGAATTGCTGAATTCCTTTTTGAAGCCATGCTGCTCAAACGGGTCCACCGGACCGGCTACCAATTCCTCGGCCCGGGAAAGGAATCCGTTGCCGAACATACGTTTAGCGTGATGTGCATCGCCTGGGTAATGGCCCAACTGAAACCGGAAGCGGACCAGAAGCGGCTCTTGGCCATGTGTCTGGTACACGATCTGCCCGAGGCGCGCATGGGAGACATCAACTATGTGCAGAAGCAGTATGTCACCGCCGATGAATCTGCCGCCGTATCCCATTTGACCCAGGGGCTCTCATTTGGGAATCAAGTCTCAGAATTAATAGATGAATTCAACGCCCGTGAAACGCTCGAAGCCCAACTGGCCCATGACGCCGACCAACTGGCGTTCCTCATCGATTTGAAATCCCTGTCTGACATGGGTTATGCCGCCCCCCCGAAATGGGCCCATCATATTCAGGAGCGCCTGGAAACTTCTGTTGGGATGGAACTTTCTAAAAGCATTGAGAAAACTGAATGGGATTCATGGTGGCTTAAAATTTTCTCTTGACAGGACCCACCCCTCGCAATAAGTGTTTACCCTTGTTCAAAATTTTTGACAATCACTTACAAACGGGAGGCTAAGATGAACTGGATTACCGGTACACTGGGGTCGTCCATCGGCAAAAAACTGATGATGGCCATTACTGGGTTTAGTTTCTGCGGATTCCTGACCGCACATCTGGCAGGCAATCTGACGATTTACGGAGGTCAGGATGCCTTCAACGGCTATGCCGCCCACCTCCATGCCTTGGGACCACTGGTCACCGTGGCGGAAGTGGGGCTGTTGACGTTCGCGTTGATCCATGTCATCACCGGCGTGATCCTTTTTTTGGGCAACCTCAAAGCCCGACCGGTGCGCTACGCGGTCAACAAATCCGCCGGCGGCCGGACCATCGGATCGGCCACCATGCCCTATACCGGCGTCATCCTGCTGGCCTTCATCGTTTTCCACCTGATGAACTTTCACTTTGTGGACAAGACCAACACAACCATTTTTGCCATTGTTTCAAGCGCCTTCACCAGCCCCACCTATGTGGCCATCTACATCGTGGCCATGGTTACCGCGGCGATTCATGTCAGCCATGGTTTCTGGAGCGCTTTTCAGACCGTCGGCGCCAACCATCCCAAATATATGCCGCTGATCCGCACCCTGAGCATCGTCTTCGCCGTGATCGTCGGTGTGGGGTTCGGCTTTCTGCCCGTCTATATTTTCCTGCTGGCCTGATTCGGCGCGGCCATTCGATAACCTCGCAACGGAGGGGCGCTTGACCCCACCTTGTCCAGAAAGGAAATACCATGGCACTTGATGCAAAAATACCCGGAGGACCGATTGCCGAAAAATGGGATCGGCACCGTTTTGAACTGAAGCTGGTCAACCCGGCCAACAAACGCAAATTCGACATTATCGTCGTCGGTACCGGCCTGGCCGGTGGGTCGGCCTCGGCCACCCTGGCCGAGCTCGGCTACAATGTCAAGACCTTCTGCATCCAGGACAGCCCCCGACGCGCCCACAGCATTGCCGCCCAGGGAGGCATCAATGCCGCCAAGAATTATCCCAATGATGGCGACAGCATCTGGCGGCTCTTTTATGATACGGTCAAGGGCGGTGACTTTCGGGCCCGCGAGGCCAACGTCTACCGCCTGGCCCAGGTCAGCAACAACATCATCGACCAGGGCGTCGCCCAGGGCATCCCCTTTGCCCGGGATTACGGCGGACTTTTGGCCAACCGGTCCTTCGGCGGTGCCAGGTATCGCGTACCTTCTATGCACGCGGGCAAACGGGCCAGCAGCTGCTTTTGGGTGCCTACAGCGCCTTGATGCGCCAGGTAGCCGTCGGCAAGGTCAAGATGTTTCCCCGCCGTGAAATGCTCGATGTGGTCGTTGTCGATGGTCACGCCAAGGGCATCATCGTGCGCAACCTGATCTCGGGGGAAGTCGAACGCCATGCGGCCGACGCCGTGGTGCTCTGCACCGGCGGCTACGGCAACGTCTTCTTTCTCTCCACCAACGCCATGGCCTCCAACGTAACCGCCGCCTTCCGGGCCTATAAGAAAGGTGCCTTTTTCGCCAACCCCTGTTTTACCCAAATTCATCCCACCTGCATTCCGGTGCATGGCACCTACCAGAGCAAACTGACCCTCATGAGCGAGAGCCTGCGCAACGATGGTCGCGTCTGGGTACCCAAGAACCCGGGTGAAAAGCGACGCCCTCAGGAGATTCCCGAGTCGGAACGCGATTACTACCTGGAACGGAAATATCCCAGTTTCGGCAACCTGGTTCCCCGGGACGTAGCCTCGCGCAACGCCAAGGAGCAATGCGACCAAGGTAAGGGGGTGGGCGAAACCGGTCTGGCCGTCTACCTTGATTTCGCCGATGCGATCAAGCGCGACGGCAAGGCGGTGATCGAGAAGAAATACGGCAATCTGTTCCAGATGTATGAAAAAATCACGGCCGACAACCCTTACGAAACCCCCATGATGATCTATCCCGCCATCCATTACACCATGGGTGGGCTGTGGGTCGATTACAACCTGATGAGCACCCTGCCCGGTCTTTTCGTCCTCGGTGAAGCCAACTTCTCCGATCACGGCGCCAACCGCCTGGGCGCCAGCGCGCTGATGCAAGGATTGGCCGACGGGTATTTTGTTCTGCCCTACACCATCGGCGGTTATCTGGCCGGGACGCCCAAAACGAACATCACTACCAGCACAAGGCCTTCGACGAATCGGAAAAGGCTGTCACCGGCCGCATGGATCGCCTGCTGGGAATCAACGGCAAACGCACCGTGATGATTTTCACAAGCACCTGGGACGCATCATGTGGGAATATTGCGGTATGGCCCGCACCAATGAAGGACTGGCCATGGCCCAGAAGATGGTCCAGGAACTGCGGGATGAATTCTGGAAGAATGTGAAGATCCCGGGCAACTCAGCTGACTTCAACCAGAGCCTGGAACGGGCCGGCCGCGTAGCCGACTTCCTGGAATTTGCCGAATTGATGCTCATCGACGCCCAGGACCGTCAGGAGTCCTGCGGCGGGCATTTCAACGAACGCTACCAGACCGAAGAGAATGAGGCCCTGCGCGACGACGACAATTTCTGCCATGTGGCCGCCTGGGAATTCACGGGTGACGGCAAGGCCCCGGCATTTCACAAAGAGCCTTTGGTATTTGAAAACGTCAAACTTACGCAAAGGAGTTACAAGTGACCAAGAACATCGACTTGACACTCAAAGTGTGGCGCCAAAAAGGGGCTGCGGACAAAGGCCGTTTTGAAACCTACCGCGCCAACAATATATCGACGGACATGTCATTCCTGGAAATGCTGGATGTGGTTAACGAACAACTCGCCGTCGACGGGAAAGAACCCATCGCCTTCGATCATGACTGCCGCGAGGGCATTTGCGGCATGTGCGGTTGTGTGGTAAACGGCCGCGCCCATGGTGCCGAAAAGGGGACCACCCTTTGCCAGCTGCACATGCGTCACTTCAAAAGCGGTGATACCATCGCCATCGAACCGTTCCGGGCCTTGGCCTTCAAAGTGATCAAGGATCTGGCGGTGGACCGCAGCGCCCTGGACAAGATCATCCAGGCTGGCGGGTACATTTCCGTGGATACCGGCGGGGCCCAGGATGCCAACGCCATTCCCGTGCCCCAGGAGGTGGCCGATCTGGCCATGGATGCGGCCCAGTGCATCGGCTGCGGTGCCTGCGTGGCCTCCTGTCCGAATGCATCGGCCATGCTCTTCACCAGCGCCAAGGTTTCCCAGTTGGCCCTTCTGCCCCAGGGGCGGCCGGAGGCGGCCCGGCGCGCGTTGAACATGGTCCGCACCATGGATGCCCTGGGTTTTGGCAACTGCACCAATGAAACCGAATGCGAAGCCGAATGCCCCAAGGAAATTTCGATCACCAACATTGCTCGGCTCAACCGTGAATACTTGAAGAGCAGTTTCTTTTCGCGCGCCATGTAAACACGTCCCCCATAAGCATGCCTTCACCGGCGGGGATGATATTTTGCCATCCCCGCCGGATGATTCCCAGGCCCCCCGTTCCCTCTTACCTTACGCCCGCCGCTGTCAACCACCGCCCATGGTGCCCCGGGCTTCGTTTGCCCGTGCCCGGACACCTTAAAAACGGCTAAAGTTTTCCCTTTGTCAGCAGATATAAAGCACATAGAAATCGTCAGCCGGTTTCCCAATGATCACATAACCAGCGGCCTCCGCCGATTTCAAACACGCCAGCGACTTAAGCAGCATCCGCCCACGCTATCCAGGCCATGGCATCGATGATGGGGGCTGCTCGAAATCGGTGACAGCGAATTTTCCCTTAAAAGGAGTCAAGCATGCCCATTCAAGACGACGAAACTTTGCAGATGTATCTCGAGGAGTCCATCGAGCACCTGGCGGATATCGAAACCGATCTACTATCCATTGAGGAGGCTGGGGCTGACATCAACGAAGATCTCGTTAACAAGGTATACCGGGCCGCACACTCGATTAAGGGTGGCGCAGGATTCATGGGGCTGACCACGATCAAGGACCTGACCCATGAAATGGAAAATATCCTGGGGAAAATCCGAAGTCGGGAAATGGTTCCGACGCCGGAAATCATCAATATCTTGCTATCGGCCTCGGATACCCTAAAGGCCTTGATGAATGATGTATTTACCAGCAACGAGGTGGATATTTCCCAGCACGTCAATGATCTTCAAGCCATTGCCAGCGGACGTGCCCTGGCGGATACACCCGCCCTGACGGCAGCCGAAAACGAGGTGCCGGCACCTGAGGCGGCTGCCGTGGATGGTACCAGCCCTCAAGGCCAGCAGGTGACCATCGCAGCCGCGGGTGATCCCGATGCAACCCTTGAGGCCGATGAAGCCATCGTGAAAGGGGTAATGGACGAAGGCAAGTGGGTCTACCTCGTAAAGATCGATATCGCCCACGACATCGTCGAAAAAGGCAAATCCACCACTACGGTGATCGAGGACATGGAGCAGACCGGAATCCTGCTTGCCAGCAGTATCGATATCGAAACGGTCAAGGCCCTAAAACCCGAGGACGATTCTCCCGCAGTGCCGTTTGTCATTCTTTTTGGTACGATTCTAAAGCCAGAGGATATCAATGTTCTTTTCGACCTGCCCGACCATCAGATCCATCAGGTTCATGCCGATTTAACGACGCGGGCTCTCGGAGAAGTCCCGGCAGATGTACCCGAGACCAAACCCGAGCCGGTTGCACCAGCCCCAAAAGCCACGGCACAGGTGAAAACCGTTGAGATCCCGACACCATCAAATGCCTCGAAAATACAGCCGAAACGCGTAACCGAGAAGCCGGAGGCCAAAAAGGTCGAAACCGATACCAGCCTGCGCGTGCATGTCAGCCTGCTGGACCAGCTCATGACCCTGGCGGGAGAGCTGGTGCTCAGCCGCAACCAACTGCTTCAATCCATGAGTTCCGAAGACCACCGCGGCGCGGAGATCGCCGGCCAGCGCATCGACCTGATCACTTCGGAACTGCAGGAAGCCATCATGCTGACCCGCATGCAGTCCATCGGCAACGTTTTCAATAAATTTCCACGGGTCGTACGGGATCTTTCCCAATCATTGGGCAAGCGGGTCGACCTGCACCTTGAAGGCAAAGATGTCGAACTGGACAAAACCATCATCGAAGCCATCGGCGATCCGCTAACCCACCTGGTGCGCAACGCCGTGGACCACGGCATCGAACCACCGGACATTCGGCAGCGGTCTGGCAAACCGCAGGTAGGCAAAATCTATCTCAAAGCCTATCATGAAGCGGGCCAAGTCAATATCGAAATCTCGGATGACGGCAAAGGGCTGGATGGTCATGTGCTGACCCAGAAAGCCCTTGAAAAGGGGCTGATCTCCGAAGACCAAGCCAAGGTCATGTCCGATAAAGAAAGGATCAATCTGATCTTCCTGCCGGGATTTTCCACGGCTGAGAAAATCACCGATGTCTCGGGTCGGGGCGTCGGCATGGACGTGGTCAAGACCAACCTGGACAAACTCGGCGGTATTATCGACATCGTGTCCGAGCTGGGTAAAGGCTCGACCATCCGGATCAAGCTGCCGCTGACCCTGGCCATTATCCCCTGTCAAATCGTCATGACCGGTCTGGAGCGCTACGCGATCCCCCAGGTCAATCTGGAGGAGCTGCTGCGCATCCCCGCCAGCCAGGCCAAAGACCGTATTGAACGCGTGGGCGATGCGGAAGTGGTGCGACTGAGGGGCAATCTGTTACCGCTGATCAAGCTATCCGACGTCATCGATACGAAATCCGTTTATATCGATCCCAAAACCGGCCAAAAACGCCTTGATCGCCGGCAAGCCCTGGCCGACCGACGGTCCAAGCAAAGCGGTGTGGACGCCACCGAAAATCATGACCGTTGCTTGTCGACCGAAACAGCACCGGAAGATGCTCAGGAAATGGATACCCGGTCCACTGAAGACCGCCGGTACCATTCCGCCAGTGCCTTGAATATCGTCGTCGTGTCCACCGGAGCCATGAAATACGGCCTGGTGGTGGACGAACTGCACGACTCGGAGGAGATCGTTGTCAAGCCCCTGGGCAGAGACCTGAAAAAATGCAAGGGCTACGCGGGTGCCACCATTATGGGAGATGGCCGGGTGGCCTTGATTCTGGATGTGGCCAATCTGGCCCAGATGGCCGGCTTGACCTCTCTGGAAGGTTCCTCACGGGCGGAGGAAGTCGCCGAGGAGAACCTGCGGACCATTCGCGAGCAAAAAGATCGCCAATCCCTGCTGGTCTTCCGCAGTGCTGAAAACGAACAATTTGCGGCGCCGCTTAACATGGTGGAGCGCATCGAGAAAATCAAATCGACGGATATCGAAACCGTTGGCGGTAAACGCATCATCCGCTATCGGGGGGGCAGCCTGCCGCTCTTCTCTGTCGAGGAAGTGGCGATGGTCCAGCCACTGGCGGACGTCGACGATCTTTTGGTGATTGTCTTCATCCTGAACGGCAAGGAAATCGGCCTGTTGGCCATCGGGCCGGTGGATGCCGTCGAACTCTCCCTGGATGTGGACGGCCAGACCCTCAAACAGCCCGGCATTATGGGGTCGGCCATCATCAACGACCACACGACCCTGATGGTGGATGTCTATGAAATCGTCCAGACCTTGAATCCGCAGTGGTTTGAGTCCTTGGAGAAAATCACCGGCGAAAACGGCGAAGCGGCCAAAATTCTTTTTGCCGAAGACTCCAACTTCTTCCGCAATCAGGTAAAGAGCTACATGGAAGACGAAGGCTATGCCGTGATCGAAGCCGAGGACGGGGCCGTTGCCTGGGATCTTTTGCAGGAGCATGCCGATGAGATCTCCCTGGTGGTGACGGATATCGAAATGCCCAACATGAACGGATTCGAGCTAACCCAACGGATCAAGGAAAGCAATGCGTTCTCTCATCTTCCGGTGATTGCATTGACGACCCTTGCCGGTGAGGAAGATATTGAAAAAGGACGCCAAGTCGGTATCAGTGATTATCAGATCAAACTGGACCGTGAAAAATTGATTCGTAGCATTTATGGATTTTTAAGCAACTTGTAGGCGATATCGAAGGCGCTTCTCAAGGGGAGCGCCCCTTTGCGTTACCGAGGAGACAGGCAATGGCAAAAGCAGTTGCAGAAGCAAAGAAAATGGCCAGCCGTACCGTGGAAATGGCCACTTTTTATGTAGGGCAGGCACTTTGCGGCATGGACATCCTGAACGTCCAGGAAATCAACAAATTGATGGACATGACCACGGTTCCCCAGGCACCGGAATATGTGATGGGAATCCTCAACCTGCGGGGGCAGATCGTGACCATCATCGATCTGGGGAAAAAGCTCAAGCTCAGTGCCACCGAACTGAGCGACATGAGCCGGAACATCATCGTCAATTCAAAAGGGGAATATATCGGCCTTCTGGTTACCCGCATCAGCGATGTCGTCGAAGCGGACCTGGACAAGGTGGAGCCGCCGCCGGCCAACATCGGTGGGGTCCAAGGCAAGTTCTTCAAGGGGGTCTTTAAAACCAAAGACCGCCTGATCGGCATCCTGGATGTGGAAAAAGTATTGAACAATGAGAAATAGAACCCAGCGACGGGTGCCGTTCACCGTCCGAAGCATGGCCAATCCGAATCGTGATGAGGGTAGCGTCTTGATAAATAACAGCAAACCGCTACGTGTGTTGGTTGTCGACGACACGGTCCTGTACCGAAAAATCGTCAGCGACGTGCTTGCGACCATCCCCGGGGTTGAAGTGGTGGGCAGTGCCCACAACGGCAAGGCGGCGGTCAATAAACTGGCTTCCCTGAAACCGGACTTGCTGACCTTGGATATCGAAATGCCGGAAATGAACGGCCTTGAGGTGTTGGCCCATATTCAGCAGCAAGCCCCACACGTCGGTGCCATCATGCTCAGCACCCTGACCCAGGAAGGTGGGGCCATGACCATGAAGGCGCTGGAGTTGGGGGCTTTCGACTTCATTCCCAAGCCGCAATCCGGCACCATGGCGGAAAACCGCAAGAAGGTGGCCGATACCATCACCCCCATGATTCGTGCGTTTCAAAGAAGCGTGCGGCTCACGGGCCGTTCCAAGGTTATGGCGCGCCCAGCAAGCAAACCCAGGGCAGCGCTTTCCCTGCGCAAGGCATCTCCGGCCACTTCGCGGGTGCCACGAACCGTAATCGGCAAATCACGCTCGGAAATTATCGCCATCGGCATTTCGACCGGCGGCCCCAATGCCCTGGCCAAAATGCTGCCCATGATTCCAAAGGATCTGGGTGTCCCCATCGTCATTGTCCAGCACATGCCCCCCATGTTCACCCAGTCACTGGCCAACAGCCTGGCGGGAAAATGCAGCATTGCCGTACGTGAAGCCAAGCAGGGCGAACCGCTTCTGCCCAATACAGCCTTGATCGCACCGGGTGGCAAGCAGATGAAAATCGTCGCTGGTGCCGATGGAAAAACACGTGTAATCAAGATCACCGACGATCCGCCTGAAAACAGCTGCAGACCCAGTGTCGACTACCTGTTTCGCTCCGTGGCGCACCACTATGTCGGACGGGCCACGGGGGTGATCATGACCGGAATGGGGTCCGACGGAACGCAGGGACTGAAGCTGATGAAGCAAAACGGCGCCACGATTATCGCCCAAGACGAGGCCACCTGTGTGGTGTTCGGCATGCCCAAGGAAGCCGTGGAAACAGGGCTTGCGGATGCCGTACGACCGTTGCATCAGATCGCCGACACGATCGTCAAGACGGTCCGGGTGGGATAGGTTCTCAAGACGAGCGCATGGTGAAGCGTACCGCCATGGCGTTGGGAAACGGAATATGATAAAAATCAAACCGGAAGAAATAAAAATTCTCTCCAGCTATATCTATAATTTGTCCGGTATCAGTATCGATGCGTCCAAAGCCTATCTTCTGGAGACCCGGTTTGGAAAGCTTCTGGAAGAGGAAGGCTGCAAATCCTACTCGGAATTCTACCACAAAGCCAAATCGAACTCGGGCGGCAAGCTTGAGAAGAAGATTATCGACGCCATCACCACCAACGAGACTCTCTTTTTCCGTGACACCAACCCGTTCGATCTGCTGAAATTCAAGATTCTTCCCGACTTGATGGACGCCCGGTCGGCCAAGGGAACACGGGCAGGGAACACGCAGCTTAAAATCTGGAGTAGCGCCTGCTCCACCGGCCAGGAAATCTACAGCGTTGCCATTGTTCTCAAAGAGCTCTTCGGTCCATCCGGCGGCCCCAAGGTCAGCCTTGTCGGCACGGACCTGTCCGATGCCGCCGTTGCTCAAGCCAGCGCCGGCACTTACAACAAATTCGAAATCGAAAGAGGACTGCCGCGTGAAAAACTGCAGCGCTATTTCACCATGGCGGGCAACAACTGGAAGATCAAGGATGAGATCCGAGCCATGGCCTCTTTCCGACGCATGAATCTGATGCAGCCGTTTATGGGCCTGGGCAAGTTCGATATTATTTTTTGTCGCAATGTCGCGATCTATTTTACCCTTCCGGATCGGAAAAAATTGTTCAACAAAATTGCCGATGTACTGGAACCCGACGGCTATCTGATCATCGGGTCCACCGAATCATTGACCGGTGTCTGTCCACGGTTTGTTCCCAAGCGCCATTTGCGATCCGTCTACTACCAGTTGAGTTGACCGCTACGCCACCGCCAGTGAAAAAAGCATATCATTTTGGCAGTTTTACCAGGGGAGAATCAAATTATGGCAAACTTAAGCATCCTTGTGGTCGACGACGACCCAGTTACCCGCGCCCTTCTGACCAAGCGGTTGGCGAACGAGGATTACACGGTCGAAACCGTTGAAAACGGCCTGCTGGCCGTCGACAGGCTGGGCCAGCAATTTTACGATGTTGTGTTGACCGATCTGATGATGCCCGGGGGCGTGGATGGCATCGGCGTCCTCGAAGCAGCCAAACGAATCAACATCAAAACCGAAGTCATCTTGATCACGGCCCACGCCTCCATCAACAACGCCATTGAGGCGATGAAGAAAGGCGCCGTGGATTACCTGCAAAAGCCGATCAATTTTGATGAACTCTTCCTGCGCCTGGACAAGATCCGCAATCTGAAAATGCTGATCAAGAACGCCAGCGATCTTCGTGAAGCCATGGATGTAACCGAAAAAACCTCCGCGGAAACCATCCAGGATCTCGAAATCATGGTGGCGGACATGAATCAGCGCCTTACCGCCGTCAAAACCGCGCTGGCGAAAACGGACATCGACGCGGAGAGTCGCATCCGCTTGGTCATGCAGGCATTGGAGACCGCATCGCCGTCTTGATCCGCTTTCGCGATCCTGGTGTTCGCCACCCCCACCGGAAGCGCCCGAGATTGCGTCTCCGGCATCTCTTGGATCGGCCCTTCGATTGAATTCGAAGGGTCCCGTTCCCCTTGCCGCCGCACCTTTTCTATGTCCACGCCCTTTCTATGATGGTCTCGTCCTAGGATGCCCGCCTAAAAGCGGAATCCGCCTTTTCAGTTAACAACCCACTGAAAACATGATAGAACCCTGATCATATTGGCAACATATTGATATTTATTACCCGTTTATCCATTTCAACCCGAACGAACACGGACCATGGAGCTGGCAACCCACTATCTTGACTGGCTGATCGCCCTTGTCGGCAGTGAAGCGCCGATCACCAAGAGCCTGGTTTATGCGGTCACATCCCTTGTGACCGGCTGGATCATCTGGCTGATTGCCAAACGGACGCTGACGCTTCTGGAAAAACGGGCCGACCACCTGCCGCTGATTCAGGTCCAGAAAGAGTTTTTCGCCGTCCTGCGCAAGGCGACGGGGCTAATGCTGATCTGGCTGGTGGGTGTCATCTGGATCCGTCTGCTGCACATGACCGCCTTCGAAAGGATCTTTCACGCGATCCTGATCATTGTTGCCGCGACGCCGATCAAGGCCCTTCTACTCATCGTCCTGGAGTATCTCGAACGCAACCTGGCAGATCGGACAGAAACCCATATCGACAATATCGTTATCGATCTGCTCAACAAGTTCTCCGGTGCGATTGTTTACGCCACGGCGGTGGTTATCGCCCTGGATGTCATCGGCGTCAACGTCATGCCATTCATCGCCGGTGCCGGTGTCATGGGCGTGGCCGTCGGCTTTGCCGCCAAGGACACCCTTTCCAATCTGATTGCCGGAATCCTTCTGATCATCGATCGACCCTTCGAAATCGGCGACCGCATCGAGGTCTGGAGCGCGCCGGCCGGCAGCGCAACCTGGGGCGATGTGATCGATATCGGCCTTCGCGCCACACGCATTCGGACCACGGACAACATCGTGGTCATCATCCCCAACAACGAAATCATGACCCGTGACATCGTCAACTACACGATTATTTCAACCTCCATCCGCGTGCGGGTCAATATCAACGTCGCCTACGACGCCGACATCGCCAAAACCAAAGCCCTGATTATCCAGGCGGCCCAGTTAGCCGACTGGATTCTTCGCGACCCACCGCCCAAGGTGGTCGTAAGGGATTTCGGGGAGTCCGCCGTGTCGCTCCAGTTACGGGTCTGGATCCAGGACGCCCGCAGGCGGATGGACACCATTTCCCACATCACCGATACGGTAAAATCCTTGTTTGAACAACATGACATCGAAATCCCCTACCCCAAACGCGATATCACCTTGATCTCACGCCATCGGGAACAGCAAAAAAATGTTCAAAAGCCTTGATTAATCAGGCAAACCGTCGTATTTTCGGAATTTTCAGAAATCGTCGGATCGGGATGTCACCATGAAACTACCCATGAAAACCGCTGCCGAAGCCCTTGATTTACCTGCTTCAACCTTGGAGCGGTGGATCCGCCAGGGCAGGATTCCCGTTCAGCGAAGTGGCGACGCGGTGATCTTTAGCCAACCAACCCTGGAAAAGTGGGCCGCCCTGCACAGCCTGCCTTTCACCTTGCACGAAACGGAGCCCCCCCAGCAGCTGCTCACCGCCCCTCTCGACTCCCTGGTTTCGGCCATGCAACGGGGAAAAGTCTGCCATGGGGTTGGCGGCAACAACGTGGAGAGTGTGTTGCAATCGGCGGTTTCCCATGTCGACTTTCTACCGGCCGACATGCGCGAGGAGCTATTGACCAAGCTGATTGACCGGGAACACCTGGCATCCACCGGCATCGGCAACGGCATTGCCATCCCCCATCCCCGTGACCCGCTTTCCCAACCGCCCGAACAGGCGATGATCACCACCTGCTTTCTGGAGACGCCGGTCAGTTTCAACGCCATCGACGATCAGCCGGTGTTTGTTCTATTCTTGCTGATCAGCCAGACGGTCAAGCTTCATCTGCATCTGCTTTCCAGGCTCTCCTATTGCATCCGGAACAATGAATTCGTCGAATTCTTGAGAACCCGTCCCGATGCCGCGGCCCTTTTCGAACGGGTATCGGTTTTCGAAACCCGCCTTGACGACTACTGACCGCCGCGGCCGTGGATCCCATGGGTCCGGCATGTGAAAACAGCGGGAACCGGCCTTCGTTCATCTTCATCCGCTTTGGCTGCATCCCAACGGGTGCCTGAAGCCGACATCAGCTATGCCCAATGACACGTTTTCTTAATATATTGAAGCATCCGGGCAACTGGTCGCTTTTCAGATCCGACGACCGGCTGCTCCTGATCCTCTTTGCCGTTATCGTCGGTATTTGCAGCGGCATCGCCGCGCTGTTGCTGAACCGCGGCCTGGAAACGATGCTCGAATGGTTGCACGAGTACCGGGTCCAGTGGTGGGCGGTATTTCTACCGGGTGCCGGCGCCGCGCTTTCGGCCCTTTTTCTGGACAAGATCGTCAACGAGGGCGCCGGCCATGGTGTCCCCGAAGTGATTTATGCCGTATCGCGCTATGGCGGACTGCTGCGCCTGCGCTCCAGCTTTTCACGATTGATTTCAAGTTGTCTGACGATCGGCAGCGGCGGTTCAGCGGCCCGGAAGCACCGGTGGTGATGAGCGGAGCGGCCATCGGCTCGAACATTGCCCAGGCCTTTTCGTTAAATGACCGCCAGCGGGTGGCCTTGGTGGGATGTGGTGCCGCGGGCGCCATTGCCGCCATTTTCAATGCTCCCATTTCGGGAATGGTCTTCGCCGTCGAGGTGATTCTCGGCGAATGGAGCACCATGAACATCATTCCCATCGCCATCGCGGCCGTGGCCGGGACCGAGGTGAGCCGATTTCTCAAAGGCAACCAGATCGTTTTCGACCACCGGGTTTTCAACATTCAGTTTCACGACATCCTGGCCTGCGTGGGTCTGGCGATTTTCTGTGCCATCGCGTCCATCCTTTTGACCCGCGCCATGCGCGTCAGCCACCACGCTTCCACCCGCATCGCCCGGCCGGTTTGGGTGCGTGCTTTCTTGGGTGGCTGCATGGTGGGTTGTATCGGCTATTTCCTGCCTTACGTCCTCGGAGAAGGTTATTCTGCCATTCGCCTGGCCATTGATGGCAGTTTCCCCACCGGCCTGTTATTGATTACCGGCATTTCAATCGTCAAGATCGTCGCCACATCGCTGACCCTGGGCTGGGGCGGATCCGGCGGCATTTTTGCTCCTTGCCTGGCCATCGGGGCCTTCGTCGGGTTGAGTTTCCACCGCCTGATCGCGGCATTGTGGCCCTCGGTGGTATGGGTCAACGAGGGCTGTTTCGCCCTTCTGGGCATGGCCGGTCTGATCAGCGGCATTCTGCAGGCACCGCTGACCGGCATTTTCCTGATCATCGAAATTACCGGCGGATACGAGGTCATCCTGCCGCTGATCGTCGTTTCGGCCATCGCCACCACCCTCTGCCACACCATCGAACCGGCGTCCTTCTATCTGAAGGATTTGGTGGAACAGGGACAGCTCCTGCGCCCCGGCACCGATGCCCGGGTACTGACCGATCTCAGCATCGAGGAATTGCTTGAAACCGATTGCATCTGTATTCACCCCGACATGCGCCTGTCCGAGCTCATCGACATCGTCAAGTCCTCGCATCGCAATTACTTTCCGGTGGAAGATCGGAAGACCGGCAGGTTCCTGGGGATGATTCACCTGGACGATATCCGGCCCTATCTGTTCGATCCGGCGATGCACCACGCCGTGCTCACCGGTCAATTGATGAACACCCGGGTTAAAACCGTTTCCCCTCGCGACGACCTTACTGAGGTCCTGCAAAAAATGGATGATGGCCGCATCTTCAGCATGCCGGTGGTTTCGGATGGCCGTTTCCAGGGAATGATATCAAAGGCCACGCTTTTGGACCGCTACCGCAAGGAGCTGATGGTCCAGACCGGTCGTCTGTAATGTGGGCAACTATCGGGCTCCTTGCGAATCCGTCAAAGGAAAAAGGCACATGGCACAAAAACTATTCCATATTTTTAGAAATACCCCCCTAGGACGCGAAACCCTGCTCCAATCCATCTACTTCTGCCAGAAAATGGGCATTCTGCCGACGGTTTACATTCCAGAATTCACCAAGTTCCTGATGTATTTCGAAAATGACGTCGTCCAGGTAGATCTCGATGGTTCCTACCTCAACGATCCGCCGACGGCCGAGACGCATGCCCGCGAGCTCCTGGAAGCGGCTCAGATCAAACCCGAATTCTTCATACCGAAAAACTATACGGCCTCGACCCTGCCGGACATTCCCACCAATTTCGAATACATGTGCTGTCCGCGAAGTATCAGCGACCTCTCGTCCAAAATCGGTCTGGGATATATCGGGCCGCGGGTTCGCCGCATCAT
The DNA here is from genome assembly GCF_001311845.1 of Desulfosarcina cetonica JCM 12296. GTDB lineage: Bacteria > Desulfobacterota > Desulfobacteria > Desulfobacterales > Desulfosarcinaceae > Desulfosarcina > Desulfosarcina cetonica. Next base: position 17,118 of record NZ_BBCC01000119.1, read on the forward strand.
TCAGGCGGCCCGGTTTCCCGTTCTGCTCACCAGCCCGGCCTATAAACCCTGGCAGCATGTCGCCGTCTTTTTCGGCGGCAGCACCAATGCCGTCAATGCCCTGCGCCTGGGGCTGCGGGTGGCCAAGAGCGCCGGCATGCACCTGGATCTTTTTACCCAGTTGGGGAAACAAAGCCCATCCGAATACGAAGCCGTGGTCAAGGACGAAGGGCTTTGGGCCCCCTTACAGATGGTACTCGGCGAATGGACGTTTTTCGAGAAGGGAAACTTCGAAGATAACCTGTATGCCGTTCCCCACGATGCTCTGGTCGTGCTGGGAGCCTACGGCCATGGTCTGATTCACGACATCATGTTCGGCAGCATGATGGAAAAAATTCAATCCACCATCTCCAACACCCTTTTAATTGCCGGCCCCAAATACACGACTGCCGCATAAAGCCGCGTCCAAAGGAGAAAACCATGCCAATCCCCTACCCCGAACCCGCCATGCGCCAGAAGATATTCTCCATGGGACTTGCCGTCGAAACGGTATCGCTTTATCTCTTATGTTGCGCCCTGGTCGATGCCGGCATGCCGATCACGCTCGACGCCCTGGCCGAAAAGTGGAACGAAAGCATCGGCTCCTGGATCGGGAATTAAAACGGCTGGTGGAACGAAACATTATCCAGAAACGTGCAGGGGATGATCCGGCAGCGGTCGTGTATCAGCTTGTAGACGAGAAAAACTGGCAGTAAACCGCTGCCAGGCCAGGGGTTATTCGGATCGACGGGTCATTTTTTTTGCCACGCAGGCATGGATGTGTTCGTCGGTCAGCTCGGTGTTCATTCCCGGGCAGGAAGCGGCCATGGCCCGCCAGTTGTTCACGTCCACCAAGACGGCGGGGATGAATGGCCATTGCCGGCACATCCAGGGCTTCACCGGATGAATCGTGCAGACTTTGTCCCAAAAAATGCAGTATCCGTTTGCCCCTTGGGCGATCACACGCCGGGTACCGGAAATTTGGGTATAACCGCTCACCAACGCCTGCGGGGTGGTCCCCAAATAATCGGCGATGGCCTCGACATCCGCCGGCGTCAGGTAGGTTCCGCCATATCCCTTGCAGCAATCGCCACACAGGGTACACGAAAACAGATCATCGCAAGTCGGTTCAGACTTTGATTCAGGCTTCGGTTCAGATTTCTGGTCAGATTCCATGTCGGCTCTCCATGGCGCGCTTCAACGTTACCTGATCAACATACTTCAAGTCCCCCCCCATGGGAACCCCCGAAGCGATTCGGCTGACAGTCACCGGCAACGGCGCCAGAATGCCGGCAATATAGGCAGCCGTGGATTCGCCCTCACATTGGTGCCCGTGGCAAGGATGATTTCACGAATCGCGTCTCTTTCGATCCGGTCGATCAGTTCGCTGATCCGGATATCATCGGGCCCGATACCGTCCATGGGCGAGAGCACGCCCCCGAGAACATGGTAGCGCCCCTTGAAAGCACCGGATTTTTCAATGGACGCCAAATCGGCCGGTTGTTCAACCACGCAAACCAGCCCATTCTCCCGGGAAGGATCACTGCAAATCCGGCACAGCCGGTCGTCGCTCAAGGCGAAGCACCGTTCGCATAGCCGCATCCGCTTCTTCAACTCAACAATATGGCGTGCCAATTGATGCGCGTCTTCCGCCGATTGCTGCAAAATATACATGGCCAACCGCTCGGCGGTCTTCTGTCCGATTCCCGGAAGACGCGCCAGGCTGCGGATCAGGTTCTTGATGGAAACAGGGTAGTAATCCATAGGGTGCCCAAGCAACCGGCTCAGCCGGATTCACGGCCCCAAGCGATTGCTTCCATTTGGTCTGCGGTAATTACATGAGTCCCGGAATCTTCATCCCGCCGGTGAGTTTACTCATCTCCGATGAAACCATCTGCTGGGATTTGGCCAGTGCGTCGTTGACGGCTGCAAGCACCAAATCTTCAAGCATTTCCACATCCTCCGGATCGACCACCTCTTTTTCGATCTTAATGGAGACAATCTGCTGCGAACCGTTGGCCACCACTTTGATCATGCCGCCACCGGCAGTGGTTTCAACGGTCTTGCTGGCCAACTCCTCCTGCATGCGCAGCATCTTGGATTGAATCTTCTGGGCCTGCTTCATCATGTTTCCCATGCCCTTCATCGGCGTATCCTCCTATCTGATTTTAATCTCTTCGATGGTTCCGCTGAAAATATCCACGGCATCGGCCACCAGCGGGTGATTGAGCACCTGCTGGCGAATGTCTTCCGTCTTTTGCTTGGTCTGGGCAAGCGGCTGCCCGCCCGACGACGCATTCGCCGCCGCGACGTCGAACCCGCGCCCCCCGCCATGCTCGCGGCAGGCAGCCTCGATCAGACGCCGGTTTTTATCGATCATGTTCCGGGTAAAGCCGTTGTCCGGCAGCGCAACCGTGAAAACCGCATCGCTGACGGCGGTCAATTGCGCCTGTGAAAGCGCACCGGCAATGGACGGTTTGGATTCCCGAATGGCGGCGATCACCGCGTCCCAAGAGCCACCGGTCGGCGGCTGTGCCACTGGCG
>NZ_BBCC01000120.1 GCF_001311845.1 Desulfosarcina cetonica JCM 12296
ATATCATTTTTTTGTTTTTACTCACAAACCGCTCCTGGGATTCTGTGAGAGTTAATTGTCCCTTTGTTTGAATAAGACCAAACACCCAAAGGAAAAAGTCAGCAGCATATGGACTTGACAAGTGTGTACTAATAAACTATTTTAGTCAAAAGGTCATAAAAGGAGGCTGAAAGATATGTCACGAATTATCGAAGAACCTGAGACCTTGCATGAAAGAATATTAAATGCTGCAAGGGATTTATTTTCCCACTTCGGATTCAAGAAAACTGCTGTCGATGATATTGCTAAAAAAGCCCGAGTGGCAAAGGGTACAGTCTATAATTATTTCCAGAGTAAGGAAGACCTCTTTCAAAAAGTTTTTCGGGAGGAGGGTGTGAACATGATTTCCCAGATACGGGAAGCTGTTAAAAACAAAAAGACACCCCAGGATAAATTTCGGGAGATGATCATTGCTAAAATTAAATATTACAAGGAATTTTGTTTAGTACACGATATAAGCCACCAGAGAGCGGGGGCACTCCTGCCATTTTTGGATCAAGAACGAGATGATATTACCAGAAACGAAATAAAAATCATCAAGGAGATCCTTGAGGAGGGGGTGAACAATTCGGTATTCCAAGTGAAAAATATCTCTGTTACGGCAAAGGCATTGGCAATAGCGATCAAAGGCCTTGAGGTAGGATGGACTCTGGAAATGGAATTAGAGGATGCATCGGCAGAAATAGACAGTCTCTTGATGATCCTTTTTCATGGATTGGAAAGCCGCTCGGGAAACAGATAATTTTTTTTGTTCTCAAAATGACTAAATGACCAAATACGTTCAAACATATATAACAGCGGAGCACATAACGGATGCAATTTTTATTCTACTACTTCGTTGTTTTCGCGGTTTTGGGATGGATACTGGAGATGGTTTTCCGTTCGGTCAAGAACAGACGGATGGTCAACCCAGGGTTTCTGAAGGGCTTCTATCTCCCTGTATACGGCTTCGGGGCGCTCCTTATATTAGGTGGCCATATTATACTGGCTAATTGCATCATGCTTTTCCGTATCCTTTTCTATTTTATTTCCCTGTCTGTACTTGAATTAAGTACTGGGATGGTCATGGAAGATGTTTTTCATGTCCGCCTTTGGGACTACACGGACGAGCGGTTCAACATCCGAGGACACGTCTGTTTGCGCTTTGCGATTTATTGGACGGCGATAGCGGTCGGACTTGATTTTGTGCTCGATTTTCTGATTCCTTGGGCTTTGCAGTTTCATGAGAGATGGTATCCGGTAGTTGATTTTGTTCTCGGCTCCTTATTTTTAATGATCTTTCTCGATTTCATCGTAAGCGCCCGAAGGAGGATGAGAAGGCGTGAAGGGATGAATGAAAAAGATGTCGCCCGGCAGAAGTTCGTTACGATTGTCCAACCACTTCTTGATCATCCGAGCATCTTGATACTTAAGGACATTAAACACCATTTAGGCAAATCCCGCCTCGAACATTGCTTAGATGTGGCATGGTGGTCTTTCCTGATTGCAAGAAGCCTATCCCTGGATGATGATGCCACGGTACGGGGAGCGCTATTGCACGATCTTTTCTATTATGACTGGCTTCATGAAGGCCCCAGATTGCATGGATTTCGACATCCGACCATAGCACTTAAAAATGCTCGCAAAATAACCCCACTCTCAAAAAAAGAAGAAGATATCATTAAAAAACATATGTGGCCGCTCACGGTTATACCCCCTTGCTACAAGGAGTCGTTTGTCGTTTCTCTGGTTGATAAGCTTTGCTCTGTTAGAGACTATATGTGTTTGAAGAAGCTTAAAAAATGCGCACGCCGACGAGCCATACACCGGGCCAAGGTTAATGGAAGAGCGAGGATAAGCAAAAATGGGTAATCTCTATTTCGCTGGAATCGACATAGGTTCGACAACGGCCAAGGTTGTCATCGTGGATGAAAAAGGCAGCATTGTTTTTTCCCGCTACCGTCGTCATCAGGCCAAAACCGTAGAAACGGTTCGTGGGATTTTTAAAGAGGCGTTGAAGGAGATGGGGAACGTGATGATCGATTTGGCAGCCACCGGATCTGCCGGCATGGGGGCCGCCGAGGTTTTCCGTCTGCCGTTTGTGCAGGAAGTCGTCGCATCGGCACGTTTCATCGAAAAGTACTTTCCTGAATCCAGAACTTTTATTGAGATCGGGGGTGAAGATTCCAAGATTATTTTTTTTGACGATCATTTCCGTCCCGACATCCGGATGAACGGAACCTGTGCCGGAGGGACCGGTGCTTTTATCGATCAAATGGGTGTACTTCTGGACGTCGATATATCGGAGTTGAATTCACTGGCTGAAAAATCCACCAATATTTATCCAATTGCCTCTCGATGTGGCGTTTTCGCCAAAACCGACATCCAGGCCTTGCTGAGCCGCCACATATCCAGGGAAGACATAGCCGCTTCAATATTTCATGCGGTGGCTGCCCAGGTCATCACAGCCCTGTCCCGCGGACGGGAAATAAAAACAAAAATACTCTTCGGCGGAGGTCCCCTGACCTTTTTCCCCGGTTTGCGCAAGGCATTTGTTGATCTGCTGGGCATTGAGACGCCAGCCGATTTAATCATGCCGGACCATCCGGAACTGTTACCCGCCATGGGTGCGGCCATCGTGCGCAACGGCAACCCCTGCCGCGACCGGCTCTGTAATTTTTTATCCATGTCCAATGGCATGAACCTTGAGGTCACCAGCAGTGCCGGAAGTCTGCCCACTCTGTTTACAAGCCGATCAGAATTTAACACCTGGTTGAAAAAGCACGAGCAGAATCGGGTCCTCAGAATTGGCCTGGCCCAGACAAAGGGAAGGGATCTTTTTCTGGGCATCGATTCAGGATCGACCACCACCAAGATCGTCTTGACAGACGATAAAGGGGGGCTGGTTCTCGGCGATTACCGCCCTAACAACGGAGATCCGATTCAAGCGGTGAAAACCGGATTAAATGGAATTACAAAACAATTTGATGCTGCCGGTTTCCGCCCGCATATTGTCCACTCGGCCGTCACCGGGTACGGGGAAAGCTTGATACGAGCCGCTTTCGGCTTGCATGACGGGGTGGTTGAAACCATGGCGCACTATAGGGCGGCTCGGTACTTCGACGCGGATGTCTCCTTTATTCTGGATATCGGCGGCCAAGATATGAAGGCCGTTTTCATTCAGAACCAAGCTGTTGCAGAAATTCAAATCAATGAGGCCTGTTCATCGGGATGCGGCTCCTTTATTGAAACTTTTGCCCGTTCTTTGGGATACGAGGTCGGGGAGTTCGCCGAAATGGCGTGTGGCGCTAATTTTCCTTTTGATCTGGGAACCCGGTGCACGGTTTTTATGAACTCCAGGGTAAAGCAGGCGTTCCGGGAAGGGGCGACCGTCTCGGATATTTCGGCTGGTCTGGCATATTCAGTTGTTAAAAATGCCCTGTATAAGGTGCTGAAGTTAAAGGACGTCGATGTTCTGGGAAACAGAATCGTGGTTCAAGGCGGAACATTTCGAAATCCAGCTGTATTACGGGCATTTGAGCTGCTCCTAGACAGAGAGGTGGTAAGGCCCGATATCCCCGAGTTGATGGGCGCATACGGTGCGGCCCTTACAGCTATAGCAAATCATCGCGTGCATCTTTCGGAATCCACAGTTCCACATCAGGTGGCCCTTCATAATTCAGATATATCACCAGCGGTTAAACGGGTAAATGGTTTTTCTTTTGAGAAACTGGGGACGGTAAGTGACTTTTCAAAAAAAGAAATTTACTGCAAAGGGTGTGAAAACCGGTGTGCTGTTTTGAAGCTTATCTTCAACAATGGAAACCACTTTTATACGGGAAACCGATGCGAGCGCTGTTTCAGCAATAATATCGATATACAACATAAGGGGAAAAATCTGGTTAACGAACAGTTGGAGTTGCTGTTTAAGCGAAACACAGAGCCGGAAAGCAGGCCGATTCTCACCTATGGCATTCCCCGCTGCCTGAACATGTATGAAAACTTTCCCTTTTGGTGCGCCTTTTTGACCCTGTGCGGATTCAGGGTCGTTCTCTCTTCTGCGTCGAATTTCAAACTTTACAAAAAAGGACTTCCCACCGTTATGTCGGAAAACATCTGTTTTCCTGCCAAGGTTGCCCATGGCCATATTTTCGACCTTGTTGAAAAAAAGGTTGACAGAATCTTTTATCCCACGGTGGTTTATGAGCAAGAAGAATACGAAGATGCATTGAATACTTATAATTGCCCGGTGGTTACCGGATATCCCGACCTGCTGAGATGCGCCATCGACCCTGAACGCAAGTTTGGAATTCCCATGGATAGTCCGGCTGTCAGCCTGAAAAATTATGATCTGCTTAAAGATCAGCTTTGTCTTTTCTTCAACCCGTTTAGGATCGGCTATCGAACGGTGTCAGCGGGCGTGGAAAAGGGGATCACGGCGCAAGCGGAATACAGAGAAATTTCCAAAATCCGGGCGGAAACGCTTGTAGCCAAGTCGGTCGATCAGGGAAAAACCGTCGTCGTTCTTGCCGGCCGACCTTATCATATGGACCCGCTTATTAACCATGGCATCCCTGATCTTTTGGCGGAACTGGGCGCGGATGTTATCAGCGAAACAGCCATTCCCTTCAATGCGGAAGCAGTTTCACTGGAAAATACCGGCGTTCTGACCCAATGGAGTTATACAAACAGATTGTATGCAGCGGCTGAATGGGTGGCGCGATCGGACAAAATCCAGATGGTTCAACTGACTTCTTTCGGCTGCGGGCCGGATGCGGTTTCAACCGATGAGGTTAAAGAAATACTGCATCATGGCAAGAAAGCCTACACCTTGATCAAAATGGATGAAATCGCCAATCTGGGTGCTGTCAGAGTCAGGCTACGCTCAATGTTGGAAGCGGTGAAAGAAAATAGCCGTAAAGAATGGTCTTCAAGAACCGGCGAGAGGAAAACAAACCGGATATTTATGGGTGAAGACAGAGAGCGGATTCTTATCGCCCCCTATTTTTCACCATTTTATTCATCGCTTATTCCTTCTGCTTTTAAACCTCTCGGTTACCGGGTTGAAATCCTCCCCCAACAGGATAAGGCCTCGGTTGAGTTCGGGCTCAAGAATATCAATAACGACATGTGTTATCCGGCTGTGCTTATCGGTGGAGATATCATCAAGGCTTTCCAATCCGGCCGCTACAACCCTGAAAAAACCGCTGTTATCCTGACCCAGACCGGAGGGCAATGTCGGGCCTCATCCTACGTATCGCTTGTCAAAAAAGGGCTGACCACCGCTGGTCTGGGTGGTGTCCCGGTAATTGCCATATCCAATGAGGAAATTACGTCTCAACCCGGCTTTGACATAGATAAGACGGGACTGATCAAGAGGCTGGCCCTGGGCATTATTTTTGCCGACCCCCTGGCGCGGATGCATCTGGCCACCGTGGTCAGGGAAAAAGAACCCGGAACATCAAAAATACTTCATTCCAAATACCTCTCTTTAATGGAGGCGGGCATCGAGAATGCGGATTACTATTATCTGCTCAATCGTTTGAAAGACGCCGTGGCGGATTTCAACCGGATTGAGATCGACGACAAACCGGTCCCGAGAGTCGGGATCGTCGGCGAGATCTTCGTCAAATACAATTTTTTTGCTGGCGGGAATATCATTGACTGGCTAACCGGCCAGGGAGTGGAAGTGGTCCTCCCCCCTATACAGAATTTTTTTGCTCAGCGTTTTATCAACGAAACCTACGACCAACAGGCGTTTTTCAAGCGTTCCTTGGCGGATCGCATCAAATACAAGTTGCTTGAGATTTATTCGGGATACCGCCTGGGTCATATCGAACGGGTGATGTGGGGATTCCGTTTTTATGAAAAGGCACATGATCTTAGAGAATTGGCCAAGCTAACCGGAGAAATCGTCAGCCTGGCCAACCAGTTTGGCGAAGGTTGGCTTCTCACCGCCGAAATGATCGCCATGCTTCGGGACGGAATCGAAAATATCGTCTGCCTCCAGCCTTCGGATGTATCTCCAATCACATTACCGGGAAGGGGATGGAAAAGAAATTAAAGGAATTCTTTCCTAATTTAAACTTGCTTTCCCTCGATATGGATGCAGGGATCAGCGAGGTTAATATACTGAATCGCCTTCATCTCATGGCCAGCCGGGATAGGGAGCAGACAGCCCGCAATTGGAAAACGGTTCCACGGACGAAACCTGTTGGTTTCTTTTGCATGCCATCCACCTGGTCTTTGGAGTTGTGTGCGCTCAACAACTATACATCCCTGGAGGTTGAAAAATGGCGTGCATGGGTCTCAGGACTGCGGTTGTGGGAAAAGGCGCGGGAAATGAAATGCAGAATCGGCTTATAAACATCCATTTAAGGAGCTAACAATCATGTCTGAAAATCAAATTAAGAATCGTATCGTAAAAGAGTTGAAGACGGCCCAAGAAAGTGGGAAGGCTACCTCGGAAAGTATTTATGAAATCGTTAAAAATGCCGTGGCAGAGACTGTGTCGGAAAATAAAGGGGGGAAGGAAGAAATCCGGCCGATCGTGAGAGCGGCCATCGCCACTGTAGTGCAGGAGTTAAAAGCCGCAAAAGCGGATGGGATAGAAAATGTTAAGAGCGGCTTGCAAGGCGCTGTAGACGGCGCTCGTGTTCATAAGGAAAAAACCATCAATGATATCAGAAAGGAAATGCATGAACTCGATGTAAAGCTTACCGCTGAAAAAGATGAACTGGGCCAGGCCGCCAGAAAAGCGCTTCAAGGTATAAAGGAGGCGGGGGAAGCATTCTCCGAAGATATTCGGATTCAGATTGAATCTATATCTACAGAGATCAAATTAAAAAGCACAGAGATGTTCGGTTTGACCAGACAGACCGTCAAGGAAGCCGTCGGGAAGGCCATCGCCTCCGGCGATAATGTAAAACAAACCGTGATGCAGGTTACCAAAAACGCTACGAAAAACGCCCTTGAAGAAGGTCGTTTCAGGGCTAACCGAGCAAAAGAAATTGTTGGCAAAATACTATCCGCCGCTGTTGAGGCCGCCGAGGAAAGCGGAGAAGAAATTGAAGAGACCGTCCGTGGTGCTTTTGAAGGAGTGCAAAAGGGCATCGTGTCGTCCCTGGAATCAATTGAAGAAAAAACCATGGAATTCCTCCAAGATGATCTTGTCCGGACAAAGGACGACCTGGAGACAATTGAAGCGCTTTTTAGAGAAACCACGCTAAAGTTGGCAAAACGTTCCGGGGAGACGGCAAGAGCGGTGTTGACGGATCTTGTTGCGCGAGCCGATGAAACGACTTCAACTTTAGGTGAAAAGTCTCACCATGCAGCGGAAAAAGTCGCCGAAAAGGTGAAAGAAGCCGGAATGCATGCGGTTAAAATGGGCATGGAAACCGCCGACAAATTGAGCCAATCAATGGCCGAGGAGGCCAAGGAACTTGGAAAGAAATCCGTTGACGTTGCAAAAGGCGCAATTTCGGGGATGTGGAAGGGAGCGAAAGAAGCTATCAAGAAAGGGAAGGACAACCAGTAGTTCTTTGGTCAGACATTTTTAAGAAAAAAACTGCCAGGCGGCAACCAAAACCTGGCAGTTGCAACATGCGCTGATTTTGTCCAGTGCTTCCGGTGAGAGAAATGAAAACAAAAAATCTTGAGGCCGAATTGACATGTGAAACCGATTATTTTTCCGCCCGACAAGATGGCTCTGTGGTAATTTTCAGACCAAAAGGAAATCAACTGTTGTCTTCAAGCATCCTCAAAATAAAGGAGGCCATACTTCGCTATTTTGAACTTGTCGTGGAACATTCCGAAGCCAGAATCATTCTGTTGATGCCTTCGCGACGGAAAGCCCAGAATGAAGAATATCTACTGTTTTTTGATATGTTACGATCATCCCGGATTTCCGAAAACAACGTTATGCGTCTATACCGAGCGATTGATCAACTCATTATGAACATCATCGCTTCGGATCTTTTTTTCATCAGCGCCGATTACGGACGGATTCTACCCATGTTTGCCGGGATATCCTTGGCCTGTGATTATCGCATCCTTGGAGAGGATGCGGTGTTTCAGAATCCAGGTGTTGAACTCGGATTGATTCCCAAAGGCGGCATTGCATGGTTTCTCACGCGCATCTTGGGCAAAGGCAAAGCCCTTGAAATGATTATCGCCAAAGAAAGTCTCAGCGCCAGCGAGGCTTTGACATTGGGGCTCGTGAATCGTTGTATCCCCATAAAGAATTTCGAGACTGATTCGCTATCCATTGCCAAACAATTCGAAACGATTCCGGAAACGACCCTAAAGTTGGGTAAAAAAGTGGTCAATAATTGCTGGAAAGACCTTTCGGAGTTCCTGGAGTTTGAAAGCCAGGAACTGTTTAAGGTGGTTCACCGAAGGCACTTTTATGGTGAGCCTTCTGTCGAACCGTCTATCCAGCGTGCGTAGCGAATTGAATGGAAGGGGACAATAAATGAAAACAGTGTTTCAAATTGTATTTTTATTATGCTGTTGCCTGCTGATGTTAGGATGTTTGGGCGACCAGCATGCGGCAGAGACCAAGCCTCTCCGTCCGGTAATGGTCCTGCCGATATCCGACGTTATCGATACGGAAACAAAAATTTTCACGGGTGTAATCCAGTCCGCCGAACAGGCCACCTTGTCGTTCAGGGTCTCTGGGCGCATCGATAAAATCCCTGTGAAAGAAGGCCAGATCGTAAAGAAAGGCGACATTCTCGGCCGGCTCGATCCGCATGATTACAAACTCGGCGTTATCATGGGCAAAGCCCGGCTGAGCGAAGCAAAGGCCGCCAACAAACTGGCGCTTGCGGAATATAATCGGATCAAACAGGCATCGCTGGGAAATGCAATTGCTGCCATCAAACTGGAGCGGGCTGAAAGCGCCTTGGAACAATCCATAGCGACCATCAACGTGATGCAACAGACGCTGCAACAAGCGGAAAACGCTTTAAGCTACACACTCTTGACCTCGCCATTTAATGGTGTCGTGGGAAAAATCCATGTGAATGAATATGAGCAGGTAAATCCCGGCCTTCCTGTGCTTGAACTCCACCAGCCGAAGAACCTGGAAGCTGTTATCGATGTTCCTGAACGCTTCATTTCGAGATTTGCCGTCGGGCAGTCCGGTATACTGGCATGGAACGGCAGGGACAGGGAGATTCCGGTAAAAGTCGGTGAAATCTCTTCCGTGGCCCATCCCGTTTCCAGAACCTATGCGATGACGTTTCGGATTCCTGGGCATGCCCGGGAACTCATGCCGGGGAAATCCGTCGTGGTGACCGTTCCGCTTGACCACGCGGAGGATTCCATCTGTATTCCGTATGAAGCCCTGCTGCAAAAAGACAATCGGGCCAGTGTCTTTATCGTTGACGGTCAACGGGCGATTCAACGCCCCGTTCAAGTTGCCTGCCTCCTGGAGAAACGGGTCTGTATCCGAGGAGAGCTGGATCGTGATGCATCCCTCATTGTAGCGGGATTACATTTTTTAAAGGACGGCCAGACGATCGGAGAACCGATCCGTGTTGAATAGGAATTGAGGAAGACCGAATGAACCTCGCGGAATTTGCGCTTCGGCAACGAGTATTTATCAGCTTTTTGGTTGTACTGTGCGCTGTTGCCGGAACTATATCTTATTTTGAACTTGGTAAGCTTGAAGATCCCACCTTCACTGTCAAGAGCGCGGTTGTCGTCGTATTGTACCCTGGCGCATCAGCGACTGAGGTCGAACGACAGGTGACGGATAAGGTCGAAACCCGGCTTCAGGAAATGGGGTCCCTGTGGAAGCTGCGTTCCCTTTCCCGACCGGGAAGGGCCATGATTTTTGTCGATCTATATGAATCATATAAACATGACGAGTTGCCCCAGGAGTGGGATCTGCTTCGCCGAAAAGTCAATGACGTCAAATTGGAACTTCCTCCCGCCGCACAGATCAGCATTGTACAGGACGAATTCAGCGAAGTATACGGCATGCTGTTTGCGGTTTATGGAGACGGCATTGATCAAGCTGCCTTGCACGATTACGCCCAAGAGTTGCAGCGGCGCATCAAGGCCGTCAAAGGCATCAAAAAGATCGAATTGCATGGCGTACGAAATCGGGTGGTGAATGTCGATTTACGCGATGAAGAGTTGGCCCAATTGAACATTCCGATAGGTAAAGTACTAAACCAGCTGACAACCCAAAATATTGTTGAGGATACGGGAACCTTCGCCCTCAACTCCGAGAGAATCCGCCTAAATATGAGCGGATATTTTGAAGCGCTTGATGATATTCGCAACCTGACCTTTTCCGGTGGGCAGAGCGATACCGGAGAAAACATCATCCGGTTTAGAGACATCGCAGATATATATATGGATCTTGAAAAACCGGCCGAAACAGAAGCCCGCTACAATGGTTATCCCGCCGTCATCCTGGCCGTGAGTCCCCGCAGCAACATAAACGTCGTATCCTTGGGGGATACGCTGAAACAGGTCATCGCCGATTATCAGAAGGAGCTCCCGGTTGGTGCGGAAATTGGAACGATCACGTTTCAACCCGATGAAGTCCAGAAATCGATAAACGGCTTTGTTTTAAATCTGATCGAATCCATTTTCATCGTTATTATCGTCCTATGGATTTTCATGGGATGGAAAAGCGCCTCGATTGTCGGCAGCACCCTGTTGCTAACCATTTTGTGCACATTGCTCTATATGTTGTCTGCGGATGTTAATCTCCAGCGCGTTTCCGTAGGGGCTTTTATCATTGCATTGGGCATGCTGGTCGACAACGCTATTGTAGTTACAGATATGTTTATCGCTAAATTAAAAAAGGGGGTAGAACGTTTCGAGGCGGCAACGGATACGGTGCAGGAAACTGCGATTCCCTTGCTCGGATCGACAGTCGTTGCAATCATGGGGGCCAGCCCGGTGTTTTTCTCCGTAACTGACGTCGGTGAATACGCTATGTCCGTTTTCAAAATTCTTTGCAGTTCGTTGTTGCTTTCTTGGCTTCTGGCGATGACGGTTACCCCGTTGATGTGCTGGAAGTGGCTTCGCGGGGCGCGCGCAGGCGCCGAGGCAGTCCGGTTGCCCAAACCGAGTCGGTTTAAAAAATTTTATCTCCGCCTAATTGATCGGAACGTCAGTCACCCCTGGACGGTGGTGCTTTTGGTGATGCCGCTTCTGGTGCTTACGATCCTGATTGGTCTGAAGCTGCCTGTTAATTTCATGCCATACTCCGACCGGCCGTTGGTTTTCCTCGACTACTGGCTGCCCAATGGCAGCATGATCGAACAGACCTCGGCGGACATGGGAAAAATTGAGAAGTGGTTGCTGGCCCAGCCACAGGTCAAAACCGTGGGGTCCTTTATCGGCGCATCCGCCCCACGGTTCTCGGTAACCGTTGAGCCGGAACCTCATGACCAAAGCTACGGACAATTCATTATCATTACCAAGGACTTTGATTCTGTTGCCGACCTGGTAGCTGCCGGCGATAAATGGCTCAGCAGGAATTTTCCCAATGCCGAACCCCGCTTCCGAAACCTTAAACTGGCCACCAAAGATAAGTTTAGTATTGAGGCACGGTTTTCAGGGCCGAACCCTCAAGTTCTTCATCATCTCGCGGACCAAGCCAAGGCGATCATGTCCCAACATCCGCTGACAAAATATGTTCGGGATGACTGGCGTCAGCAGTCCAAAATGTTGGAACCGGTAGTCAGCCAGGAGGAAACCAGAAAGACTGGTATCAACCGGGCGGATATCGCCACCAGCCTGAAGCGGGCCACGGACGGGCACACGGTGGGGCTGTTTCGTCAGGATGACCGTTTGGTTCCAATAAAACTCAGGAGTCCACAAATAAACCTGGGAAACCTCGACAGTCTCTCGGTAAAGCCCGCCATGGGCGTGAACAGTGTCCCTCTCGGGCAGGTAGTAACCGGTTTCGACCTGAAAGCCGAAGAGAGCATGATCTGGCGGCGCAATCGTCTTCCAACGATTTCAGCCCAGGCCGGCGTCAAACAGGGTGTCATTCCCGGCAAGGTGCGTGCCGAAATCAAAAGGGAGATAACAGCCATCGAACTTCCACCCGGTTACACAATGGAGTGGGGAGGGGAGTATTACGATGCCCGGCGGTCGACCGTCGATATATTAAACCAGCTTCCGAAGGTCTTTCTGATCAGTGTCGTTATCATGATCGCCCTTTTCAATGGGGTCCGGCAACCCCTTATCATCCTCATCACCATCCCCCTGGCTTCGACCGGTGTGATTGCGATGCATTTGATGGCGAGCAAGCCCTTCGGTTTTATGGCGCTTGTGGGAGCAATCGCGCTCTCCGGCATGATCATCAAAAACGGTGTTGTCCTGTTGGATCAAATTGAACTCGAGCGCCAAAGAGGCCAACCGATAAAAGCGGCGGTCAGGGAGGCGACCTTTAGCCGCACCCTCCAATTTCCATGGGGGCGCTGACAACGCTCCTCGGCATGGTTCCATTGCTTGCCGACCGCCTTTTCGACCAGATGGCGGCCACCATCATCGGTGGTCTTGCCGTGGCGACATTCCTTTCCCTCATTATCATGCCGGCGCTGTATATGCTGTTTTTTCGACGCCAGGGTTTGAATTTACAAAAAGGCAAGAGGAGATGAAATCCCCATATTATATATCCGTAGTAGCAATGTTATTGCTGGTATCGTGCTCTGTTGGGCCGAAGTACCAGCGCTCCGCACTTCAGGTTCAGCCGATTTATCTGAGCCTGGAAAAGGCTGCAGGGACCGCATCGGCGGCGAAGGCAACGAAAGACTGGTGGCACTGCTTTGAAGACGCTATTCTGAATGGCCTAGTGAGCGAAGCGCAAAAACAGAACATCACCATAGAAATTGCGGCTGAAAGAATCAAGACTGCCCGTTCATATCAGACTGCCATGGCAGCATTCAAAGTACCGACCGTGAATGTGGGTGCAGGTTTTACCGCCTACCAACTAAGTGAAAAAGAACCGCTCTTGGGTCCGGCTTTCACGATGGCGAACCCAATCTCCGGTGGAACCGGCCTGTTGAACCGGGAGGGCTCAAGCTTTCTTGTCGGTGCAACGGTTGCCTGGGAACCCGACTTGTTCGGCCGAATCGAACAGCGGACCAGTGCTGCCGGTATCCGAGCCGAGCAAGCCGAAATATTTCGTGAAGGCACGGTCATCGTGATGACGTCCGAAGTTATCTACAATTATTTCCAGTTGCGGGGCGCCCAGAACAGAATTGACATAATGGACAGTAATATTGAGAAGCAGCAAAAAACTCTCGAACTTGTCAAGACCAATTATGAAAGCGGCCTGGCCTCGGAACTGGATCTATCCCGGGCCCAAGCCCTTTTGGCCACGATGGATTCGGCAAGGCCCCAGCTTGAAACCGCTGAAAAGACGCACATCTTTCGTTTGACGATCCTTTTGAGCAAGGATCCGCGGGAGATACTCGGCCGACTCTCGGAACATCGCGAGCTCCCTGCCATGCGCGGCATCATTCCAGTTGGCCTGCCCTCCGATCTGTTAAAACGGCGTGCTGATATACGTATCGCCGAACGAGAAATGGCGGCCACCAACGCAGAACTGGCCGCTGCGGTTGCCGATCGATATCCACAGCTTATCCTGACCGGAGGGCTCGGCACCCAAGCAGAACATGTTGGTGGTCTCCTTACCAGCGGATCGGATATTTATGGTCTCGGTATAGGTGTGAAATGGAATGTTTTCGACGGTGGGCTGCGCGA
Organism: Desulfosarcina cetonica JCM 12296; assembly: GCF_001311845.1. Classification (GTDB taxonomy): domain Bacteria; phylum Desulfobacterota; class Desulfobacteria; order Desulfobacterales; family Desulfosarcinaceae; genus Desulfosarcina; species Desulfosarcina cetonica. The sequence goes on from NZ_BBCC01000120.1 coordinate 13,762, forward strand.
AGCGATGAAAAATATCGCCGAAAGCAATTTCCGATCAGCTGCACTGAGGTATGAGCAGACTGTTCAAAATGCGCTTGGAGAAGTAGAAGTTTTGCTGGTGAACTATGGCAATAGTCAACGATTTGCCAAGTCTATCAAAACGGCTGACAAACACTCTGACACGGCCCTTGCCAAGGCGATTACCTTATACGAAGCTGGCCTGATAGACCAAATCGACCTTCTTGATGCCCAGCGGCAGAAGAACAGCGTTTCGGACCTTGAGGTTGTTTCACGGTTGCAAACAGTCAATGCCGTAGTTTCGCTTTACAAGGCACTTGGCGGGAATTGGGAGGAAAAGGTCGAGACTTCGCACGGTAAGGTGCCAGATGTCAATGATTTTGAGAAAAATGGACTCTTTCTCAATTGAGCAACCTGTAACCAACTGGTTTAATATTGCGATCCGATCACGTTGATCGTAATAAGGGTGCCACGAATTGTTGAGGATCACACTGAGAAACACAAAAAACTGCTCCAGAAGCTGGAAGCGTTCGAGACCTATATCCGTAGCAATTCAGCAGCACTCATACCCAATTATGGGTTAGCGGTATGGAGATGCCATATCCACCGCTTTTGCCGAATCGACCATCAACCAAGTCGTGAGCAAGCGGATGGTTAAGAAGCAACAGATGCGCCGAAGTCAGAAAGGCACCCTCCTCCTGTTGCATGTCTGCACACGGATCCTAAATGGTGAGTTGCGGAACGAGTTCCAGAAATGGTGCCCACGCTTTGATCATCACAAAGAGGAACTGTCATTAGCCGCATAGCCCCGGTTTTTCCCGCTCTCGAGTTACCGTTGCCTTCCGAAGGGAATACCCAGCTTTCGCATACGTCCGCGTAATGTACTGGGATGAATTTTTAACAAATTTGCTGCACCATCTATCCCTTCAACCTTTCCGCGGGTTTGAGCCAAGGCCTTTTTAATGTGCATGGCTATGATATCGTCCATTGGCAGGATGGATTCATCGGTTTTGTTGGACGGTGTTCTTGTGTGATCATCAGATGTCCTGGCCAATCCAGAGAAAGCTATTGCTTCAAATGGCATTCCTGTTTTGGTTTGTATCAATGCGCGCTCCACGAAATTTTCTAATTCCCGAACATTTCCCGGCCAACGATAGGCCTGAAGCTGCTCGATGGCTTCCTGGGTTATCGAAGGCAATTGTTCTATACCCAACTCCCGTGACTTATGTTCTAAAAAATGATTGACCAAAGCAGGAATGTCGTCCGCGCGGTAGCGCAGGGGCGGAATCGTGATGGGAAAAACGTTCAGCCGGTAAAACAGATCTTCGCGGAACGTGCCGGATTTTACCATTACCTCCAGGTTCTGGTGGGTGGCGCTGATGATGCGGACATCCACCGGAAGAGTCTCGGTTCCCCCCACCCGTTCAATCTCACGCTGCTGAATGACCCGCAGCAGGCGCACCTGGGCGGCAGGTGGCAATTCTCCCACCTCATCGAGAAAAATCGTTCCGGTGTTGGCGCGTTCGAAACGCCCCCGTTTACTTGATATCGCTCCGGTAAACGCCCCTTTTTCATGCCCGAACAATTCACTATCGATCAGGCTTTCCGGAATGGCCCCACAGTTAACCCGGATATAGGGATTATTCTTCCGTTTCGATGAATAATGGATCGCGTTGGCGATCACCTCCTTGCCTACGCCGGTCTCACCCAATAGCAGTACCGGGCTGTTCAGCGGTGCAACCTGTGAGACCATTTCCATCACGCTCCGCAATCCGAAGTCCGCTCCGATGATGGTTTTTCCGGTTATCTCCATAATCTCTTGCCGAAGATAGCGGTTATCGTCGGCCAAAATATCCTTGAGCCGCAATATTTCCTGGTGCTGCAAAATATTGGAAATAGCAATGGCGAACGGCTCGTGAAGCAGGGAGATCAGATGGGCATGGGATTCGTTATAGCGGTGTTTGCCTTCCACGAAGAGACCCAGCGTGCCGAGTCGCATTTCATCCAACCGCAAACCCATCATTATATGAGAAGTGTCATTCGGCCAGGTTTTGGCAAATACCCGCTGCAAAGGCATTTCTTCTTTGCTGAAATCATTTATAATCCGTATCTTTTCCTGATTCTCCCATTGATTCTTCATCCACCCCCAATACTCTTTTGGAAATATAAAAGTTTTCTCCGGCCTGGTGATACCGGATGGCCATATAAAGGACAGCAACCGTCCCATATTCAGGTTGGGATCGTATAGCCCGAGGACGATACCGGAAACCGGCATGTGTTGTTTCAGGTAGGTCATACACCGCTGCAAAGCCGTCTCGCTCTTCAGGCTGCTGGAAATCCGCAAGGTCGCCTGCCGAAAGAATTCGTTTTCATCCACCATTTTGACTTTTTCCCAAGATTTATAGCTATCATATCTAATAGAAAATAGTGCTGTTCTGTTAAACATAACAGTAATCTTTTTAATGCGACAGTCAAATATTTTACAATATCCATAACTAACTGAAATTTTGATTAAATAAAAATGGCACGGATCTGGCTAAGGAACGCATGTAAAAACCTAAACCATTTCCTGGAAATGAGAGCTTATGGATTGGATTGAAATCATTCATTTGCGGTCCCATTCACATCAGAACAAAGCTCAAGCCTTGGTAGCCTTTCGACAGCTTTCTTTACCAAGAAGAACTGAGAGGTTGAAAAGTGCGAGGCTCTTTCGAAATCATAGCTTGGAGAGCGATCTATCAATCATAATTACCTGGCATAACGGAAAAAAACAAGGGGGTAAGAGTCCATTGGGGCTGCAACTGGCTGCCGCATTTTCAGAATTCGGGCAGATCTACCATACCACTTGGGAATGTGAATTCAGCCTGTTCGATAATGAGGAGACACGTTGAAGATGTGCAAAGAGACAAAACCACTTCAATTGTGGGCCTCAAATCGAAACAAAGCCTTAGACCGGCAAGATGCATTGGATTTTCTTGCGAGCCTGGGAATAGAAAATGAAAAAATCTATCTGATCGATTTGGTGCCTCTTATTGAAATGATTTGGGCGGATGGGAAGATACAGCCGGGTGAATTGGTTATACTCAAGATTTGGATCCATAAGCACGCCGCGCAGATTAACCAGATGGCAGGATACAAAATAATTCGCCTGTCTGACGCCATGGAGTTTGCCCAACGCTTCCTGATTCGCCAGCCGAAACCGGGACTGTTAAAGAAAATCAGACATTGTATTGGTCCTGTCCGGATGCACGCAAAAGGAGGGAGCTACAACCACAAATTGCTTAAAAACATTCTTTTTGGGTGCCTGGATATCGCTTCCAGTTCGGTCAAGGAATACCCTTACGAGATATCCGGCCGGTTCAGCCAGAGTGAAAAGAATTTGTTTTTGGATATCCTCGCGACTTTTCGGGAATATGCCATAGAAACGGAGTTGTTTAAAGAGATGAGGGTAGAATTGACATGGACCAGACTTAATAGAACAGAAGCAACTCACTGAAATAAAATGTTTACTTAATGACGCAATTTAAGATCAGTGGTTAAATTCGTCAACAAGAGGGAAAATAACACCGATGCTGCGTTTCAATCAAACGATACCCATAATCTTATTGGCAGCAGTTCTGCCGTTCGTTTTTTTACAGTCAGTTGCGACCTCAAACAACAAACCCCGCCACCGCCATCTGTTCCTGAAGTATCCACGGTGACTGTACAATTTCAAAAGGTCACGCTGACCACTGAATTGCCGGGCCGTACGTCGGCTTACCGCATTGCCGAAATCCGGCCCCAGGTCAGCGGTCTGCTTCAGAAACGCCTGTTCACGGAAGGCTCCGATGTCAAGGCCGGCCAGGAACTCTACCGGATTGACCCCGATCCCTTTCAGGCGTCCGCCGACAATGCCGCGGCAAATCTATCGGCCATGCGGAAAACCGCCGCCCAGGCACGGGCGGCCCTGAAGGCGAGTATCGCTGATGTGGCGCGGCTGCAAGTCACTCTGGAACTCGCCCGAACGAATCGGCAACGATATGAGGCATCCTATAAAGAGAAAGTGGTCTCCACCATCCAACGCGACCAAGCCGTTACCGAGGCCAAGGCGGCCGAAGCCACACTGCGGGCCGCCGAGGCGCAGGTGGAAAGCAGCCGTGAAGCGGTGGCCGTAACCGAGGCGACCATCGAGCAGGCGCAAGCAGCGTTAAAAACGGCTCGTATCAACCTGGGATACACCAAGGTTACCGCCCCCATTTCCGGTCGTATCGGAAGGTCCAGTGTAACAGAGGGGGCCATACTGACAGCTTATCAATCGGCATCTATGGCTACCATTCAACAGCTCGATCCCATTTATATGGACGTTCCGCAATCCACCACCGAGTTGCTGCGTCTGAAAAAACGAGTGAAAGACGGACATCTGGACCAAAACGGGGCGGATCAGCAAAAGGTCAAGCTCTTCCTGGAAGACGACACGGTTTACCCACGGGAAGGGATACTGCAATTCAGCGAAGTAACGGTGGATCCGACGACCGGCTCGGTCATTTTGAGGGTGGTTATCCCCAATCCCGACGGAGTTCTCCTGCCAGGCATGTTCGTTCGGGCGGTGATCAAAGAAGGCGTAAAAAATCAGGCTACCCTGATACCCCAACAAGGCGTATCACGTGATCACAAAGGCAATCCGACCGCGTTGATTGTCGATGCGGAAAACAAGGTCGAGTCGCGCATGCTCACCCTTGACCGCGCCATCGGCGACAAGTGGCTGGTATCATCAGGCCTTAATCCCGGCGACAGGGTAATTGTCGAGGGATTGATGATGTTACGGCCCGGTACAACGGTAAAGCCTGTCCCTTTTAATGCAGGAGCATCCGAACCCGGGCCTGTGGCCGAACCGGACACTCAGCCGATAGCGCCTAAAGATGGAGGTGCCTGATGTTATCACGATTCTTTCTGAAGCGCCCCGTTTTTGCCTGGGTTATCGCCATCATCATTATGACCGTCGGTATACTGGCGATCTACAATCTGCCCATATCGCAGAATCCGTCCATTGCCCCGCCGTCCATCGCCATTGATTCGTTTTATCCCGGCGCCTCGGCCGAGACCGTTGAAAATACCGTGACCCAGATCATTGAGCAGAAGATGACCGGTTTGGGCGGCATGCTATACCTCTCCGGCAACAGTTCATCGTCCGGCGCATCCCGCATTGAGCTGACCTTCGCTCCGGGGACCGATCCGGATCTGGCCTGGTCCAAGGTGCAGAACAAGCTGCAGCTCGCCATGGCCAGCCTGCCCGATGTGGTCCAGCGGCAGGGGGTCAAGGTCAGCAAATCCACAAAAAATTATATGATGATTGTGGGGCTGATATCAGAGGACGGCAGCATGGACGGCATGGATCTGCGGGATTATGCCCAGTCCAATCTGGAAAAAATCCTGTCACGGGTACCGGGGGTGGGTGAAGTCGAAAATTTCGGTTCCCAGTATGCCATCCGGGTCTGGGTCGACCCCGACAAGCTGACCAATTATCAACTGACCATGGAAGATGTTATCCTGGCGCTTCAGGACTACAACGTCGAGGTCTCCGCCGGTCAGTTCGGCGGTGCTCCGGCAGTTAAGGGCCAGCGCCTGAACACGGCCATTGTGGTCCAGCATCTGCTGAAGACCCCGGATGCGTTCGCTGCCATTCCCATCCGCACCAATGCCGATGGATCAGTGGTCCGCATCAGGGATATCGGCCGCACGGAACTGGGAACCGAACGCTACGACATTGTGGCTAACTACAATGGTGAAGCCTCCGCAGCCATGGCCATCCGCCAGGAGGCTGGCGCCAATGCCCTGGAAACGGCCAATAACGTCAAAGAAAAACTCAAGGAGATGAGCCGTTATTTTCCTCCGGGCATGAAGGTGATCTACCCTTACGACACCACGCCTTTTACA
>NZ_BBCC01000121.1 GCF_001311845.1 Desulfosarcina cetonica JCM 12296
TATGACTTTCTTTGTGTCATCGTTTTTTTATTTATTCCGACCAGCCACCTTAATGATCAGGTGTATTTTATGCCGATCGGCGTCTTTACGATGATGTTTTGCAGAGAGTGAGCGTTTATCTTTTTCCGCGTTGAACCGCGAAAAACGAAGCGCTATTTACCTGGCTCAGAGGCCCTTGTCAACGCTTATTTTAATTTTTAATTCGAATCTTGAAAAAATGTTTTTTACCGGCCCGCAAGACCAATTCCATATCCTTGATATCATTCGTTGTTATCAATTGATCAAACGCTTCCGGGCGGCATCCGTTGATATAGCCGCCCCCTTGTTGAAGCAGCCGCCTGGCGGCACCCGAAGATTCGGTCAAGCCGACTTGGTGGAAAAGCTTGAAGCAAGGAATCCCGGCTTTAAAAATATCAATGTCCATTTCCATCTGGGGGACGGTTTCATCGGCAACATCCGCAACATCGCGCGGGATGCTGCTGGAAGGTAATAATCGGGTCGGAATCGATCGGTTTCCGAACATGGCCATGGCCGATTGATATGCAGCTAACGCGCCTTCAGCGCCGTGGGCCAAACGCGTCGCCTCATACGCCAGTATCGATTTGGCAGCGTTGAGATCGGCCCCCTCGAGACGCTCAACCCCTTCGATCTCGTCCATGGGAAGAAAAGTGAAGAGCGCCAGAAAGCGGCCCACATCGCGGTCATCCGTGTTCACCCAAAACTGATAATAATCATAGGTCGACGTTCGTTCAGGGTCAAGCCAAACAGCACCTGCAGCCGTTTTGCCCATTTTGGCGCCACTGGCCGTCGTAATCAGGGGAAATGTAATTCCAAAAGCACTCTGACCGTCGACCCGCCGGATCAGATCAATGCCGGCAACGATATTGCCCCATTGATCGCTCCCGCCCATCTGTAGGCAACAATTGTAACGTTTCTGCAACTCAAGGAAATCATAGGCCTGAAGCACCATGTAATTGAATTCGATAAAGCTCAACCCATCTTCGGAATCCAATCGCATCTTGTAGCTCTCTGCCTTGATCATCCGGTTCACCGAAAAATGCCGACCGATATCTCGTAAAAAAGGGATATACGCCAATTGGGTCAGCCAATCCGCATTGTTGACCATGATGGCGCGATCATTGGAAAAATCGATAAACCGGGCCAATTGATTTTTCAGCCCCACCACATTGGCGGCCACATCTTCAACGGTCAGAAGCTTGCGCATCTCGGTTTTTCCGCTTGGATCCCCCACCAACCCCGTACCGCCACCCACCAGCGCAATGGTCGGTGCCCACAACGCTGCATATGGGCTAAGGACATGATGGGAACCAGACTCCCGACATGCAGGCTTGAAGCCGTCGGATCAAACCCGATATAGCAGGTCGCTCTCTCAGCGCCGAGATAATCGCGCAACGCTTCATCGTGGGTCGTTTGTTCAATAAAACCACGTTGACGGAGGACATCCAGAACGTTTTCCATTTCAGTCACCTTGATCACATTGAAAGGCCATTTATTTATTGGCATACTCCACGGCGCGGGTTTCCCGGATCACCGTAACTTTAATCTGCCCGGGAAATGTCAGGGATTCCTCTATTTTCCTGGCGATATCCCGGCTCAGTAGCACAGATTCCTCGTCCGATACCTTTTCGCTTTCGACGATAACGCGTATTTCGCGTCCGGCCTGAATGGCATAGGTATTCGCCACCCCCTTAAAGCCATTTGCGATTCCCTCAAGATCTTCGATGCGTTTGATGTAATTTTCCAGCAATTCTTTGCGCGCCCCGGGTCTGGCACCCGACAATCCGTCGGCAGCCTGAACAAGCAACGCATATACCGACGACGGCGGGATATCCTCATGATGCGCAGCGATCGCATGCACCACGCCAGCCGATTCGCCGAATTTTTTGGCCAGTTTGGATCCAATCACGGCATGGGGACCTTCGACTTCATGGTCGATGGCTTTGCCGATGTCATGAAGCAGCCCCATGCGGCGGGCCACTTTTTCCTTCAACCCCAACTCCGCAGCCATTATTCCACACAGGACACCGACTTCCACGGAGTGCTGGAGGACATTCTGGGCATAGCTCGTACGGTACTTGAGCCGCCCCAAGTATTTGATCAACTCGGCGTGAATACCATGGACCCCCAGATCGAAGGCAGCCTGCTCACCGGCCTCTTTGATGGCGGTATCAACCTCCTGTCCGACTTTCTTGACGACATCCTCAATCCTTGCCGGGTGGATGCGCCCATCGGAAATCAACTTGATCAGCGAAAGTCTGGCGATTTCACGCCGAACCGGGTTAAAACCGGAGAGAATCACCGCCTCGGGCGTATCGTCAATAATTAAGTCGATCCCGGTGGCCGCCTCAATCGCACGGATATTGCGCCCCTCCCGTCCAATGATGCGGCCCTTCATCTCATCGCCAGGCAATTGGACGACAGACACGGTCCGTTCCGCCACGAAATCACCGGCATAGCGTTGAATCGCAGTGGCCATGATTTTCTTGGCTTTTTTATCCGCTTCCTCCTTGGCCTCATTCTCAATGCGTTTAATCAGCTTGGCCCCTTCGTAGCGCGCCTCGTTTTCCATCGCCCGGATCAACAACTCTTTGGCTTGTTCCGCCGTCAGGGTAGATATCCTTTCCAACTGCGCCTTTTGTTCTTCGATCAATATTTTGTATCGTTCTTCATTTTCGGCCAAGTTTTTTTGCCGTTCGGTTAGCTGGCCTTCCTTTTCGGACAACTCCTTTTCCCGCTGTTCAAATGCATCTGCTTTACGATCAATATGTTCCTCTTTTTGAATGAGACGACGTTCCTGCTTTTTGAGTTCAGCGCGGGTCTCCTTGGCCTCAGCCTCGAATTCACTTTTCATCTTGAAAAGAATGTCTTTGGCTTCGATGCCGGCCTCTTTAATCCGCCCATCCGCCTCGTTTTTCGCAGATTCAACGATCCGGTTTGCCTCATCCTCGGCTTCCCTCAACTTTTTTGATCCGATGGATCCCTTTATGAAGAGGGCAGCGGCACAGCCGGCAAAGGCCGAAAGTACCGCAATCAAAACAATCGATATATTCATGGGGTATCTCCAAATGCTGAAATGGGGTGTATGTAACGGCGCGCCACCAGCATCGTTGATGACGTCCGGGTTGATTGTTGAAATATGGATGAATCAGGAAAGCCTGAGGGGAAATCGCCCCTGCAAGCGGCAGGAAGGGATGCTGAAAAGCGGTGGTGTACCCCCACCATTGTGCCGTGTTGGCCGGTCTTTGATCCATAGGATCAGGTGGGTGCCCTATGGTCTCTTTAGGCTTTTCTGTACAAGCAGAACCTGCTCACCGAAAACCAGTTCGGGCTCCCGTTTAGTGAGTGTTGGGTCAAAGTTCACCTTCCAATCACGAACACGGCAGGGGTTATTTTTGATACGCATCCCAACCCCGATGGACGGAGGTATGGGAGTCAACCGTCTATCGGTGAACAGCGTCATGTTCTGTTCCGGTCAGGATTTTTCTGCGTTATCTCAGATTGATGACATCGCTTTTTCAAGTTCACTAAGAACCACTGCAGATTTTTCGCTCATTCGGTCGCATAATTGCTGGTATTTTTTTTCAAGTTTATATTTCTCGCTGGCAATATTCAACCCTGTAAGAATGAGTATGGTCTCTTTGTCGATGTTGACCGATGGTTTGCTATCGAACTGAGATTGCACCTTTCTGACGGTTTCTTCAAAGCGCTTCGCCACTTGTTTAGCGTCGGCTTCTCCAGGCTCTGTCTGAAAGGTGAATTTGCGACCCAATATTTGCAGTGTAACCGTTTTTTCCAATTCAAGCACATTCCCATCATGCAGGTCGGTTTACGGCTCCCTTTTTACCCCTTCTAATCTTCCAATCAAGCTGTCAATCTTCGTTCTTATGACATCCGTAAATGATTCGTGCTGTTTCTCTCTCTCAACTTTTTGGTTTATTATATTTTCGAGTTCTTCGATTCGCTTTTTCAGCGTTTCATTTTCCTGCTGTAGCGTTTGATGCGCCTGGACGACGCGCTCCACCTTTTGTTCAATGAGTTCAAATTGTTGAATTATTTCTTCTATATCCAGCATATTATCGTTTCCTTAAGTGATATATAACCGTCCTCTGCTTTTTAAGTCAAGCGAATTTACCGCCACCCGACATGGCGTCCTTTTTACAGGTCACGATTGGTAATTAAAGGCGAACCCGGCAACAAAACAAAAGGGGAAACCATGTCCGGCTTCCCCTTCTGCTTCGTTTGAATCACCCTCGACGACGACAAATACTCAACAAGGGCGAAAAATCACTGTCGATTGTTAGTGCATCAGCGTGTTTCAGCGAGTTGAATTCTGCTGATGGCACGAAGTAACGCGGCTTTCGCACGAATAAAATCCGTGTCGGTACTTCCCGACTGCATTCGTTTTTCGGCACGTTCGGCAGCAGCTTTGGCGCGTTCAATGTCGATATCGACACGCCGTTCAGCTGACTCGGCGAGTACGGTAACCCGATCTGGCAAGGCTTCGGCAAATCCGCCACTGAGAAACACGAACCGCTCACGACCGGTTTCGTCTTTATATTTGAGCGAACCGGTTTTAAGGGTGGTCAGAAAAGGCGTATGCCCAGAAAGTACACCGAACTCACCCAGCGTGCCCGGCGCCATGACGATCTGCGCCGCTTCGCTGACAACAGACTTTTCGGGAGTTACCACTTCAAGTCTTATGTTTTCCGCCATTGGTTGCCTCTCTCTGTTAAGCCTCGGCCATTTCTTTTGCCGTTTCCAGCACTTCTTCGATACCGCCCTTCATGTAGAACGCCTGTTCGGGAATACTGTCATGCACGCCGTCGCAGATCTCTTTAAACGCGCGAACCGTATCCTCTACCTTGACGTATTTGCCAGGCTTGCCGGTAAAAGTTTCGGCAACATGGAACGGTTGAGACAGAAAACGCTGGATCTTGCGTGCTCTCTGGACAGTCAGCTTATCTTCGTCGGAAAGCTCCTCCATACCCAGAATGGCGATGATATCCTGCAATTCTTTATACTTCTGCAGCATGGTCTGAACACGGCGAGCGACCGCGTAGTGTTCTTCCCCGATAACCATGGGGTCGAGGATACGCGAGGTGGAGTCCAGGGGATCCACGGCAGGGTAAATGCCCAGCTCGGCAATCTGCCGGGAAAGAACCACGGTTCCGTCCAAGTGCGCGAAAGTGGTGGCCGGTGCGGGGTCGGTCAAGTCGTCAGCAGGCACGTAAACGCACTGCACGGCGGTAATAGACCCTTTATCCGTTGAGGTGATGCGCTCCTGAAGGCCGCCAAGGTCAACGGCCAATGTCGGTTGGTAACCGACCGCGGAGGGCATGCGTCCGAGAAGGGCCGACACTTCGGAGCCTGCCTGGGTGAAGCGGAAAATGTTGTCAATGAAGATCAACACATCCTGGCCTTCCTTGTCACGGAAATACTCCGCACAAGTCAGGGCGGAAAGTGCCACGCGGGCGCGGGCTCCCGGCGGTTCGGTCATCTGACCGTAAACCAATGCCGCCTTGGGCAGAACGCCGGACTCCTTCATTTCATTATAAAGGTCGTTCCCTTCACGGGTCCGCTCACCAACACCGGCGAAAACGGAAATACCACCGTGCTGCATGGCGATGTTGTTAACCATTTCCATCATGATAACGGTTTTGCCGACGCCGGCACCGCCGAACATCCCCATTTTACCACCACGGGGGAACGGTACCAGAAGATCGATAACCTTGACGCCGGTTTCGAGCACGCGGACTTCCGTATCCTGCTCGGTAAACGCCGGTGCTGGCCGGTGAATGGGCATCATCTTTTCCTGACTGACCGGTCCCAAACCATCCACGGGCCGCCCAACAACGTTGAGCACACGGCCCAGGCTGGCTTTGCCGACCGGCATCATGATCGGCGACCCGGTATCTTTGACCGGCATACCGCGGACCAAACCATCGGTAACATCCATGGCAATGGTACGAACCACATTATCGCCCAAATGCTGGGCAACCTCGACAACCAGGTTGTCAGGTTCATCATTAATGGCCGGGTTGCTGATCAACAATGCAGTAAGGATGTTCGGCAACTGGCCCTGTTCAAATTCCACGTCAACGACAGGCCCCATAACCTGCGTTATTTTACCTATATTTTCTGACATTTAAAGCCTCCTCAAATGTATTTTACCCCTTAAGGGCCTCGGCGCCGCCGACGATATCCATCAGATCCGCGGTAATTGCGGCCTGCCGGGCTTTGTTGTAGGCGAGGGTCAAGTTGTCGATCATATCGTTGCACGCCTTCGTTGCGTTATCCATGGCACTCATCCGCGCCGCATGCTCGCTGGTGGATGTTTCCAGAAGTCCCCGATAAATTTGTACATATACGTTTCTCGGCAACAATTCGCCCAACAGTTCGTCCGCAGACGGCTCGCAGATGTGCTCGGCCAGGTATTCGGTTTTCTCGGTCGTCTCTTCCGCCTCTACCTCAATGGGAGGAATCGGCAGCAGCTTCTGCATGATCGGCAGCTGCTTGGCCATGCTGACAAATTCAGAGTACACCAAGTAGACTTCATCGTAGTCATCGCTCAGAAACCCATCGACAAATTTTTTGCCCGCCGTCGAGGCAACGTTAAAGCCAAAACGGCTACCCACGATCCCGAGATGTTCTTCGACAATCGCATACTGATTCTTCCGGCACCAATCACGCCCCTTCTTGCCAAAGCAGGTGAAGCTATATTCCACCTCAGGATCAGGATTCGATTTAATGAATTTTTTTACGCTATCGGTGAGATTGATATTGAAACCACCGCACAACCCTCGATCCGAGGTGCAAAGGACCACGTGGATCTTTTTCACCGCTTCTTTGGGAATCAGCAACGGACTGGCTTCATCACCGGCCTTTTCCGCCAGACTGCCAAGAACTTCAGAGAACTTTTCGGCATAGGGGCGAAACCCTTCCATCGCCCCTTGGGCACCACGCAACCGCGAGGTTGCCACCATGCCCATGGCCTTGGTGATCTGCTTGGTCTTCTTGACACCCTGGATTTTTAACTGGACATCCTTTAATGATGGCATAAAGTTGTCGTCCTTATCACATTAGGTCTTGAAATCAGCAGTTGTTCCAAGCCTTTATTTAATGGTGTCTTTGAACTCTTCGCCATAGGCCTCAAGGGCTTTTTTGAGGAGATCTTCGATTTCCGACGTGATATCCTGGGCCTCTTCCAGCTTGGTAAAAATCTGCGGATAACGCTCTTCGACAAAGGGATAGAGGCCGGCTTCGTATTTGGCAACCGTGTCAGAGGGGAACTGATCCAGGTAACCGCGGGTGGCGGCATAAAGGATGGTCACCTGTTTTTCATGGTTCAGCGGTTTGTACTGGGGCTGTTTGAGCACTTGTACCAGGCGTTCGCCACGGGTCAGCTGGCGCTGGGTGGCTGCATCCAAATCCGAACCGAAAGCCGCGAAGCTTCCAGTTCGCGGAACTGGGCCATATCCAGGCGCAGGGTACCGGCAACCTTTTTCATTGCCTTGGTCTGGGCGGCACCACCGACGCGGGAAACCGACAAGCCGACGTTGATGGCCGGACGGACACCGGCGAAGAACAGGCTCGGTTCCAGGTAGATCTGACCGTCGGTAATGGAAATAACGTTGGTGGGGATGTAAGCCGACACGTCACCGGCCTGGGTTTCGATAATCGGCAGGGCGGTCAGGGATCCGGCGCCGAGCTCATCGCTGACTTTTGCGGCGCGTTCCAGCAAACGGGAGTGGTTGTAGAAAATGTCACCGGGGTAGGCTTCACGTCCCGGCGGACGTCTGAGCAACAGGGAAACCTGACGATAAGCGGCGGCCTGTTTGGAAAGGTCATCATAGATGATCAGGGCGTGCTGTCCCTTGTCACGGAAATATTCGCCCATGGCGCAACCGGCGTAGGGGGCCAGGTACTGCAAGGTGGCCGGGTCGGAGGCACAGGCCGAAACGATGGTGGTGTACTCCATGGCGCCTTCGCGCTCGAGAACCGCAGCCACCTGGGCAACGGTGGATTTCTTCTGTCCGCAGGCCACGTAAATGCAGTACACATCGGTGTTTTTCTGAGCCAGGATGGCATCAATGGCAACGGCGGTCTTACCGATCTGACGGTCGCCGATGATCAGCTCACGCTGCCCCTTACCGACCGGCGTCATGGCGTCAACGGCCTTGAGACCGGTGTAGCAGGGTTGGTGGACCGATTTTCTGGCGATAACACCGGGGGCCACCATTTCCACACGGCGGGTGTCCGGGGTATTGATCGGCCCCTTGCCGTCGATGGGCTCGCCCACGCCGGAAACAACGCGTCCGAGAACGGGCTCGCCGACGGGTACCTGGGCAATCTTACCGGTCCGTTTGACCATGTCGCCCTCTTTGATTCCCGTGTCGTCGCCCATGATGGCGATACCCACGTTATCCTCTTCCAGGTTGAGCACCAGGCCGAGGATGCCACCGGGGAATTCCACCAGTTCGAGTGCCATGGCTTTTTCGAGGCCGTACACTCGAGCAATGCCGTCGCCCACTGACAGGACAACGCCAGTTTCGCTCAGCTCGACCTTCTTGTCGTAGTCCGTGATCTGTTCTTTGATAATCTGACTTATTTCTTCAGCTCTTAGTTCCATTAGACACTCTCACCCCTTTTTAAAGATTGTCTCATATTGAGCAACTGAGTCCTCACACTCCCATCAAGCACCAGATCGCCGATGCGGGTTACGATACCGCCGATCAGGCCCGGATCCTGCTCAACCTCCAGAATGATATCCTTACCTGTCCGCGCGGACAGGGCCGAGCGAATTTTGTCGATGGTTTCGGAGGAGAGTTCCGTCGCCGAAACCAGGCTGGCCCGGGCCACCCCCTTGAGTTCATCGGCAAACTTCTGAAAGAAGTCGTTGATGTTGCTCAAGAAGCCGATCCGCCCCTTGTCAAAGAGGAAAAGGATAAACGTGGCCATGGGCTTTGACAGCTGTAAACTCTCGATGACCTTCGCCAGCACCTTTTTGCGGCCGTCCACGTTATAAAGTGGGTTGACCAGCACCTGCTGAAGGCTCTTTTCCTGCTCGATCAGTTTTGCAAAAGCACTCAGTTCCTCTCGGTAGGTGTCCGTCTGTCCATCCTCTTTTCCGATCAGCAGAAGTGCTTTGGCGTACCGCCTTGCAATCGCCAGATTCTTCACTATGCCACCACCTTCTCCAAGTATTCATCCACCAATTTTTCCTGGTCGTCCGAAGTGATTTTCTGTTTGATCATTGCTTCGGCTTTGGCCAGCGCCTTTTCCACAATTTGTTCCTTGAGGGTCGCCTTCGCCTGCATGAACTCGTATTCGATGTTCTTGCTTGCCTGCTCCTTGAGCTTTTCCGCCGCCAGCTCAGCCTCCTTCAGGATTCTATCCTTGGCATCCTCACCCTGCTTGAGATACTCGGCCAAAAGCGCTTCCGCCTCCTTGTCCAATTCGGCCATCTTGGCGTTGTATTCAGCCAATTTGGCTTCCGCGGCTTTCTTTTTGGCTTCAAGTTCCTCCAGCTGCTCCTTGATTCCCTGGATCCGCCCCCCCAATGCCTGGGCAACCGGTTTTTTCAGAACCAAAAAGAGCCCGATGAATAACACGGCAAAGTTCATCACCCGGTAGGTGTCTGTCGCCACCCACCCCTTCGCCTCATTCCCGTGCCCGCCTTCGGCAGATGACGCCAGCACCAGGGTGCCGCTACCAAACAAGAGAAGCGCAATCAAGGTCAGCGGCATGATCCACCGAACACAACTGCGCTTCCGGCTGATAATTGGAACTTTCATTAAGCAACCCTCCCCAATATTTTTTGTTCTATCGCATCCGCAAATGCGTCTATTTCCGATTCGAGTGTCGCCTTGACCGATTCCATTTCTGCCGCGATTTTGTCCTTGACCGTTTTAAGTTCGGCCTGGGCGGATTCGTTGATCTTGCCGACAATTACCTTTTCCTCATCCATGGCCGTCTGCATCAGGGCTTCCTTTTCCTTCTGCCCCTTGACCCGGGCCTGGCGGATGCCGTCGGCGTATTCCTTCTCTTTGGTAACGACCGCTTGGGCCGAGTCGCTGATCACCGATTCCAGCCCGTTTACTTTCGCCTTGCGCTCCAACAGAATCTTGCGGATGGGCTTATACAGAACCAAATTCAAAATCCAGATTAAAAGCAGGAAATTGACAATTTGCACGACTATAGATGCATCGACGCTAACCATCTAAGGGCCTCCGTTGAAGTAAGATTAAAAATGCAGAAATCGATAATTTGTCTATGAAAGATATAGACTTATGAAAGGTGCGAACTCCGGCGGTCTATACCATCCGAGTCATTGAATTGTCAAAGGTTTTTTAAAATGGATACCGCCGGCCGGCAAAGGTCTCGCTATTCAAACTTGAACCGCCGCATGCTGACGTTCATCAGCAGGCCAATTCCGATCAACATGGTGATGATGGATGAGCCACCATAACTGACAAACGGCAGGGTGACACCCACGACGGGCATCAACCCCATGACCATGCCAATATTGATCACCACCTGCCAGGTGATCATGGCGGTCACGCCAACGGAAAGCATGATGCCGAAAGGATCCCGCAACGGCCGGCAATATTCAATCCCCAGGCAATCATGATCAGAAACAGGATGATGATCGTCAGGGAGCCAGCCAGCCCCCACTCCTCGGAGAGCACCGAAAATATGAAATCGGTATGCTGTTCCGGCAAAAAGGCAAGGGCATTCTGCGTACCCTTCAAGAATCCTTTCCCGGTGAGCATCCCCGATCCGATGGCGATTTTGGATTGGATGATGTGGTATCCGGCGCCCAGCGGATCGCGATCGGGATTGAGAAAGGTCAGGATGCGCTGCTTTTGATACCCCCGCAGGAAAAACCAGACCAGCGGGACGAGCAGGGTAAAGGTGGTCACCAGCCAGGTGAATGTTCGGCGCTCGATTTTGGCAAACAGGGTCATGACACCGGCGATCAAGGCGATCACCATGGCGGTCCCCAGATCGGGTTGACGGACGATCAGGGCGAACGGAACCGCCGTCAGAAAGGCCGGTAGCATCAGGTCGCGAAAGCTGAGCCGTCCGTGTTGATAAGCTTGGCGTAATAGCGGGAAAGCACGATAATCACCGCCACCTTGGCCATTTCCGACGGCTGCAGGGAAAAAGGCCCCAGGGGTAGCCAGCGCCGGGACCCGGCCACATACTTGCCGATGAACAAAACGGCGACCAGTGAGCCCACGGAGGCAGATAGATGGCGTTGCCAAAACGTTCAAGTTGTTTGTAGTCAAAAACAAAACACAGGGTCATGAGCACCAAACCGCCGCCATGCCAGATGAGCTGTTTCTTGAACAAAAGCACATCGGGCCCCGTCACCCCAGCCGTTACGGCACTGTACAACACCACCAGGCCGATACCGCTGACGGCCAGGGTCAGAATGAGCAACCCCCAATCGAAACATTGCAGCAAGCGTCGATCAAACACTGGTCAATCTCCATCAAAGGGGGCATTGGCAACCGCCGGATCGACCGCCGCGGCCTTTGGTTTGCCGCCGGACAAATAGAACCGGATCATTTCGGCGGCCACCGGTGCCGCTGCGCTGGATCCGTGCTCCCCGTGTTCCACGATGACGGACACGGCGATTTTGGGATGCTGCCGCGGCGCATAGGCAACGAACCAGGCGTGGTCTTTCACCGGTGAGGATTTTCCGTCGGCATCATCGTCTTTCCGGCCGACCACTTGGGCGGTGCCGGTTTTCCCGCTCATGGCCATCCCCTCCAACCGGCTCTTCCAAGCCGTCCCCCGTCTATCGTTGACGACCCGAAACAGCCCCTCCTGGATAATTTTGAGGTTGTGCGCACTGATCGGTAATCGCCCGACCACCTCCGGGGTGCTGTTGTACAGGATCTTGCCATCGGCCGTCCGGATAGTTTTCACGACTTTCGGCCGGTAACGCGTACCGCCGTTGCCCACCGCGGCCGCCACCATGGCCATCTGTAGCGGCGTGGCAAGGTTGAATCCCTGGCCGATGACGACGGACAAGGTCTCGCCTTTCTGCCAGGAAGATCCATAGCGGCGTTTTTTCCAGGCTGCCGTGGGAACCAGCCCACCGGCTTCGTGGTTGAGATCGATTCCCGTGGGTTCACCCAGTCCGAAGGCCCTGGCATACCAAGCCAGACGATCGACGCCGAGCTCCTGTCCCAGCTTGTAAAAATAGACATCGCAGGATTCAATCAGGGCCTTGTATACGTTCACCTCCCCATGCCCCCACCTTTTCCAGCAACGATAGGTCCGGTTGCCGAATTTGAGATAACCGGGACAGAACACCGACGTATGGACATCGATGAGCCCTTCCTCGAGACCTGCTGCGGCGGCAATGATCTTGTAGGTCGATGCCGGTGGATACTCGGCCTGGATGGCTTTGTTCTCCAAGGGATGCTGCGGATCGGACACCAAGGTCCGCCAGACGTCATGGCTCATGCCGGAGATAAAGGCGTTCTGATCGAAAGAGGGGCTCGATGCCATGGCCAGGACCTGGCCGGTATCGGGTTCCACGGCGACCGCGGCCCCGGCCTGGCCGGCGAGCAATTGTTCGGCAACCCCTTGGAGGGCGTGGTCAATGGACAACACCACATTGTTGCCCGGCGTTGCATCGACCGTACTCAACACACGAACCACCTGCCCGATGGCGTTGACCTCCACCTGCTGTCCCCCGCGTTTACCCCGCAGCCAGGACTCGCGCGCCCGTTCAATGCCGTATTTACCGATAAAATCGCCACTCCTGCAGTCGCTATAGGCGGGGTTCTTCAATTCGTTAGGATTGATCTCGCCCATATATCCCAGGATATGGGCCGCACTGGGGCAAAACACATAATTTCGCCGGGACGAGATATTCACCATGACGCCGGGCAAATCCCAATGGTTCACTTCAATGGCCGCCAGCTCGTCGCGTCCGATGTCGGGTTTGAGCAGCACGGGTTTGTAGGCACGGGTCTCCTTGGCCTTTTCCAGTTGTTCCCACAACTGGGTTTCCGGAATGCCGGAATAGTGGGACAATTTAGCCAGGGTCTGTTTCAGCGGACCGGCATCCTTGACGACAATGCTCAGGTCATAGGCGGGACGGTTGTCGGCCAGCAAGCGGCCGCGGGTGTCGTAAATCAAGCCACGGGACGCCTCGACACTTTTCAAACGAATGCTGTTGATCTCCGACAGGCGCCGCAACTCCGCCCCTTCGATCACCTGAAGATAGAGCAGCCGCGCGATCAGAACCACGAACACGGCGATGACAATCGTCATGGCCACGCTGAGACGCTGGCTGAACCAGTCGCTATCCACGTTGTCCAAGTAGTTGGTCAAGACTTCCTCAACGTGTGTTTCTCGGTAAAAAACATTTTTCCCAGGTGTTCGACGGCCTTTTGTCCGCGAATAAAAAGCAACATCAGAAAAGGGCCGGTGACCGCGCCCCAGAAAACCTGCCCGGCAACGACCGAAAACAGCGACTCCACCGGCCAGGGCACGGCGGCCAGGACAACGGCCGAAAAAGCAACGGCAAGGCTTGTAAAAGCCACGCAAACCGTCACCAACAGCGGCCTCAGAATCACATTGCCCACATGCAGGAATTGGATGGCCCAGCGCACGCCGACATACATCCACAGATAAGCGCTCAGGTGCACGCCAAACACGCCGCCGGAGATGCCATCCATGGCCAGCCCGCCCAACAGGAGCACGGGGATGGATTCCCGCGGCCGTCGGTGAACCGCTAAATATACCACAAACGGAGCCATCAGATCATATAGGTAGGAAGGCCCGCCACCGACCAGCAGCGTCGTCTGAAGGATGACCAGCCCCATGCAGACCATTAAAAGATAGCCGTAAATCATCGCCCCCCAGGATACCATTCAATGGCCGGTTCACAAATGATGAAGACCTCTTCGAGAATCTCGAAATCGACATCCGGCGTCACCGACACTTTCTGAAAAATACCGGCATTCATGCGTACAATCTCGGAGATGCGCCCCACTTGCAACCCCTTGGGAAAAATACCGTCAAGGCCCGATGAGACGACCGTGTCACCGACACTGATTTCGTGTTTGCGCAAAACATACTCGAAGAGGCAATAGCCGTCTCCCCCGCCTTTGACGACACCGCGGGCGCGGGTCCGTTGCACCAGGGCATCGACGGCACAGTTGGGATCGATCAGCAGCAGCACCTTGGCAAAATGGCCCGAGGCGTCGACGACGATGCCCACAATCCCCTCGGGAACCACCACGGGAAATCCCTGGCGGATACCATCCTGGGTTCCCTTGTCCACGATAACCGTCTTCGACCACGGCGAGGGATCTTTGCCCACCACCTGGGCGGCGATCATGGTGCGGGAAACCTTCTCCTTAAAGCCGAGCAAGTGCCGCAAACGGGCATTGGCGATCTGGGTTTCGCTGCAACGGTTGAGCTTTTGCAGGCTCTCGCCCAGCGCTTTTTTCAGCGCCTGATTTTCCTCGGCCGTGGAAACCAGATAGAAATAACGCTCCCAGACCGATTTGATGGACTGCACGAAGGTGGTGAGATGTTTCTGAAAAGGAGAAATGACGACCATGGCGCCACGGCCAAGGCCGGCCGGCGCCTGGGCGTGTTTACCGGTAATGGTCAGTAGGATGACGTTCACCGCGACCAAAACAATCACCACGGCTACCAGAACCATCCTTTTGGAAAACATGGGTTAGATAATAATGACCTGTTTGAGGATTTCGATGCTGTCGAGGGCCATGCCGGAACCCAGGGCAACGGTGGAAAGCGGATCTTCCGTCACCGTGATGGGCAACCCGCTCTCTTCGCGAAGCAGCTTGTCCAGATTCTTCAACAAGGCACCGCCACCGGTAAGCACAATGCCCCGGTCGACAATGTCGGCAGCCAATTCCGGCGGTGTCTGTTCAAGGGCGATTTTCACCGTTTCAACGATGGCTTCGATCTGCTCGGAAATGGCCTCCCGGATCTCTTCGGAATCGATAGCCAGGATTTTGGGAATTCCGGTTACCAGGTCGCGCCCCTTGACCTCGATGGTTTCGACCTTGTTGGGGTCCGGATAGGCATTGCCGATGGTGGTCTTGATAATCTCGGCGGTCCGCTCGCCGATCAGCAGGTTATACTTGCGCTTGACATACTGGATAATGGCTTCGTCCATCTTGTCGCCCGCCACGCGCAGGGAACGGCTGTAAACAATGCCGGCCAGCGAGATGACCGCCACCTCGGTGGTCCCCCCACCGATATCCACCACCATATTACAAGTGGGTTCGGTAATGGGTAGATCCGCGCCGATGGCCGCCGCCATGGGTTCCTCGATCAGAAAAACCTCACGCGCGCCGGCCGATTCGGCCGATTCGCGGACGGCGCGCTTTTCCACCTGGGTAATCCCCGAAGGTACCGCCACGATAATGCGCGGGCGCACAAAGGTCCGCCGATTGTGGACCTTGTGAATGAAATGCCGCAGCATGGCCTCGGTCACTTCGAAATCGGCAATCACGCCGTCGCGCATGGGACGGATGGCCACAATGTTGCCCGGCGTGCGACCCAGCATGTTTTTCGCTTCCAGCCCGACCGCCAGAACCCGGTTTTTGGTGCGGTTGTCCGTACGAACGGCCACCACGGAGGGCTCACTGAGAACGATGCCTTTGCCTTTTACATAGACAAGCGTATTGGCCGTGCCCAAGTCAATGGCCAGATCGCTGGAGAAGACCCCTAGAATGGAATCAAAAAAATTCATGCCGCCTCTTTGTTAAATGGATTCGCAACATCATCGAGCAGATCCGCCCGACGGGCTGTGAGCAAGCGCCAAGGCCAGTTACCCCCATGGGCGGACTTTTTCGAACGGGTACCAGAAACGATCTGGCATTTCAAGCCTTAATTTGTTGAAATCAATTTTAATCCGATTGCATGAAAAATCGTTCCAGGATCGCGTTGTGAATCATGGGACGGAATTGGCGCAACCGGTTGTTCCATCGGAACGGGTGCACCCGATGGGTCAACAGAATCACCGTGACATCCTGCTTCAGATCCATCCAGAAGGATGTTCCCGTGAATCCCAGGTGGCCCACCGTTTCGGTGGAAAAATGATCGCCCGCGCTGGAACCGGTCTCCGCCGGCCGATCAAAGCCCAGGGTGAAGTCGTTATGCGGAGCTCCATATAGCATCTCGCCGAGTATCTGTCGTGAAAAAAATGATTGCCCGTCCGGCGCCCGCAGGTCGGCCACCAGCCGCCGTAAAAGCCGGAAGACCGCTTCCGCCGTTCCAAAGAGACCGGCATGGCCGTCGACCCCGCCGGCAAACCAGGCATTATCGTCATGCACCTCACCGACCAGGAGCCGGTGCCGCACCGGACAAAGCTCGGTTGCCGCGTAGCGGCGTTTCGGCCGTCCGCCGGAAAATAGATCGACGAAAAAAAGGTCCTTCACCCCCAGGGGGCCATAGACTTGGTCCGCCAAAAATCGGTCCAAAGAACAACCGGCCACCGACTCGATCAATCGGCAGAGCAGCATGAACCCCAGGTCGCTGTAAAGCGTCAAGGTATCCGGAGCGGCGACTACGGGCACGGCTTTCAACAGGTTCAGGACCGCTGCTTTGCGCAGGGTCGGCGTCAGGGTTCTAAGGGTCATGTAAAACAATTGATGGGCGGGGAGCCCACTGCGATGGCAGAGCAACTGACGGGGGGTAATCGCCGCCTTGTCGCCGTCCGACAACATCGGCAAAGCGTCCGCCACCGGCCGATCCAGACAAACGCGTCCCCGATCGATCAACCAAGCCGCCGCCAGGGTCGTGGCCAACGGCTTGGTCAGCGAGGCCAGGTCAAATACCGTCTCGCAGGTCATGGGTTCCCGGCTGAACCGGTTGGCCAGGCCATACGCCTCGAATAGAACCGGCCGGTCCGCCCGGCCGACCAGCAAGACCGCCCCGGGAAAAATATTTTCCCGGATCCCATTCTCCATCAGCGCGTCTATGAGGGGATCGCCCACCGAGCACACCTTTCAAGCCAGGGCCGGACCGGTGAAGGTCAATGAACCGGCGTCGGTATCCAAGACGGCATCGATCCCCACCGGCAGAATCGCGTTCTCCGGTCCATGACCGACATGAAAGCCCCCGAGAATCGGGATTTCCAGATCACCGAAACGATCGGCCACGATTCGCTGGACCTCCCCCTCGCTGTCGCAGCCATTGAAACTTCCCAGGGCAAGCCCGGCAAGCTTGTCGAAACAGCCGGCCAGGCGCATTTGGGTCAGCATGCGGTCGATGCGATACGGCGCCTCGCCCTGATCTTCGATGAGCAGGACCGCACCTTCGTATACCGGTTGATACGGCGTGCCGGTCAAATGGCAGAACAGGGTCAGATTGCCACACAGCAACCGCCCCCTGGCCCGCCCGGGAAAAAGCACCCGCGGAGCGGCGGCTGCCAGCGCATGCGGCATGCGTTTCATCAAGACCGACCGAAACCGCTGCCGGGTGTTGTCGTCGCCATTTGCCAAGGTGGTTACCGTGGGCCCGTGAAAGGCGACCATGCGGCAGCGCTGAGCCAAAAAATTGAGTATCACGGTGATATCGCTGAATCCGACAAAGGGCTTGGGATGGCGGGCAATGGCGTCGGCATCCAGAAACGGCAGGATGCGCATGGCGCCGTATCCCCCCCGCGCACAGACGACACCGTGGATCTCCGGGTCGGTGAACAGACGGACGAGTTGTTCCGCCCGCTGCCGGTCCGAACCGGCCAGGTAGCCCTCGCGGAGAAAGATATCGTTCGGGACAAAAACATTGAAGCCCATGGCTTCGAGAAGCTGAACACCGGTATCGAAATCGGCTTGGGCAAAGGGACTTGCCGGCGCGGCGATGCCGAGGGTATCCCCGGGCCTCAAGGCGATGGGACGCGTGATGGATGGATGCGGATCATCGGTCAATTTTTTCGGTCGTCTCCTTGACACGGTCGGATGATGATGCTAAAAGTCGGTTTTCTTGTCGGGGCGTAGCGCAGACTGGTAGCGCACTTGAATGGGGTTCAAGGGGTCGGAGGTTCAAATCCTCTCGCCCCGACCAGAAAACTTAAATAAAATAAAGGGCTTGCAAAATTGATTGCAGGCCCTTTTTTCGTTGTTTTCATCTTGGGTACAAATTTGGGTACAAGAATCGATGCCATAAGGAATCAATAAAAAATAATTGCAGGATCTTCAACAAAATAAGTTTTCGCTGATCATGGTCAGCTCAAGATTCACGACAAAATACCGATAAATATTGTACTGAGGGGCAATGTCCACCATGGCCCAGATCTGTTTCCGCCGTACGACCAGACATCCCAACTTTTTTCGCCGCTATGTCGCGTGCTTTGCCGGTTTCTTCCCGTGGTGGTGAATTCTTCACAACGGGCTCACGGTTCTGTTTTAGCTCTGCAAGCTGCCGCCGCTTTGCCCGCTCCGCCTCTATTTCTTTAAGTTTTGAGAATTCGCGCGCCTTTACTTCAGTTGTTTTTTCCCGCTGCCTATTATTATGGATAACCGCTTCATGCTCTTCCAATGAATCAACAAAACCTGCTTGTGGATCATTTTTGGCGGATTGTGAGCCACAAAAAAACGGCCACCCATATGGATGACCGCTTTTCGTTGCTGGAAAAACGTTTTTAGGCCGCCGCCCGCTCAAGCTCCGCAACGACATCGACGCCTTTTTTGCAAGGCTGGCAGTCAAGGCAAAGATCCTGGAAATTTCATCATAGGATAGCGCTTTCGCATCGCCTCAACGCTTTCAACGAACGAATCAGAAAAAAAGCCGTCATCATTCAAAAGTTGCCATGTTTCTTCCGTCAGATTCATCGTTTCTACCTTTCTAAGTTGGAATTGTTGACATGGTCCGACCCTACCACAACGGCATTTCATGTCAACAACTATTTGAATTTGTTTAAAAAACTCCCAAATGGGAGTTTTGGGAATTTTGGGAATCGATAAGACCGCTAATATCGAACTCAAGATCACACCCACGACAATCGAAGCCGAGATTGGGACCGGCGGCAGCGTCCAGACATGCCTCGTAGTGGCGACAAAAATAATTTCGGCGATATCCATCTGGGCGGTCCTGATCCTGAAAAAGCAAAGTTTCATCCCACACCACCAGGGCGCGAAGGCCAGTAGGCGCCGGCACAAGCGTGAATGATGGCCCCGCCGGCTTCGGCTTGCGTTCCCTGGCTTGCGGATGCAGCCGGCGGTACCGTTCGCGCTTGTAGGCGTTCCAGCATTCCCGGCACCGCCCGCTTTTATATACCGGTTCGGACTGGTCACAGTGTCGGCAGGTTTTTACCACTGGCGGCGGTTCCGTCTGAACTCAGCCTCATAGATCACCAGCAACGCCTCGGCTGACTCCCACAATTTAGGCGTTCCCGGACCTTCGTGTTCGGGTTCCAGGCTTGACCCAAGAAGCCGATTGCGGATCGTGTTCATATGAAATCCTGTAATTTCAGATAGTTGACGGTAATTCATTTTCATAATTGAGCCTCATTCAGGTGTTTTTTGTGATATGCCCCTACGACCACCCCAGGAACCCAAAAAATTCCTGGAACTAACTCAGGG
>NZ_BBCC01000122.1 GCF_001311845.1 Desulfosarcina cetonica JCM 12296
CCAGCGGCATCACCCCGGTATCCGGCGCCGCACCGGCACTGACCGCCTGCCTCAATGCCGTTGCCGAACTGGGGGGCAAGCAGGTGCCGGGATGCTGGGCGCTGAACATCAAGTACACGCCGGAGAAGGATCTTTTGGCCATGCGCCAGCGCTTCGCCCAGACCATCGAGGCCTATTTTCGTTCCGGCGGCCAGCAGGTCCAGTTCAACATCATGGATTACGCCATGCTCCAGGACGCCAAACGGCACCCGGAAAATTATCCCGAATTGATGGTGCGGGTATCGGGGTATTCGGCCTACTTCAAAGATCTCAACGATCTGATGAAAGACGAGTTGATTACCCGCACCCAATACGGACTGACCGACGGCCGGGCGGTGCCCTTCGACGGTCAAGATTAGTCTCCAAAGGAGCCGGACATGCCTACGGATATGCATACGATCTATTTGCAGCAGCTTTGGCAGCGGTTTCAGCAGACCCTTGAAACCGAGGCTGCCGAGCAGTTTCTGTCCCTTTTGCTCAACCTGATGCGCCTGATGTTCGCCATCAATCCCGATTACCGGGAGAACATCCGCAAGTTCGACGGACGCTACCAGTTCAACAGCAAGGATGGCAAGATGACCGTCGGTGCCATTTTCAAGGACGGCCGGCTGGATGTCGAGCAGAAAACCATCGCCGATCCCCATATCACCGTGTCCTTCCGGGATGGGCGAACCCTGTTTAACTTCCTGCTTTCCCCCAAACAGGATATTTTGGGTCCATGCTGCGCCAGGACGTTCAGACCGACGGCAATCTCAACTATCTCTATCGCTTCGGCTTTCTGGCCAAGCAGTTGCAGCTGATGATGATGCCGGGATGATCAACGGGGGAAAACGATCACCCGTATCGGTCATGGGCCAGGCAACCGTGCGTGCGATCATCGGTGACGTCGGCCGTTATGCCCTGCACGACGGGCCGGGAATCCGCACGACGGTCTTTTTCAAGGGCTGCGCGATGCATTGCCCGTGGTGCCACAACCCCGAATTCATCCGCCCACAGCCGGAAATCCTTTTTTATGCGGCGCGCTGCATGGGCTGTGGCGATTGCGTCGCGGTGTGCCCGGAGGGGGCGGTGGATCTGGGGCGACCGGAGCGCATCGATCGCCGGCGCTGCACGGTGTGCGGGCAGTGTGCCCAAATATGCCCCACGCGGGCCCTTAAGGTCGCCGGTAAGGCCTACGACGTTGCCGAACTGACCGCGATCCTGCTGCGTGACCGACCGTTTTATGCTGCCTCCGGCGGTGGCGTGACCCTTTCCGGGGGCGAGCCGACCCTGCAGATGGCCTTCATGGGCCGGTTGCTGCGGCGATTGAAACGCGAGGGACTTCACACGCTGCTGGAAACCAACGGCGGGTTTGCCATGGACGACTTCCTGGAGCAATGCCTGACGAATCTTGATCTGATCTACTATGATCTGAAAATCAGCGATGCGGTGCGCCATCGGCGGATCCTTGGTGTGGATAACCAGCGGATCTGGTCCAACCTGGAAATCCTGGCCCGCCGTGCGCCTGAAAAGGTAGTGCCGCGGATCCCGCTGATTCCCGGGTATACGGCCACCCGCGAGAATCTTTACGCGATTGCCGGCCGGTTGCGGGACAGAGGGCTCGGCCAGCCTGTTCTGCTGCCCTACCATCCGTTCGGATTGTCCAAGGCGGCCCATGTGGGGCGCCCCATGGATGCCACGCTGCCAAAGACGCCCATGTCCGCCGAAGAATTGGAAAAATGGGCACCATTCATCGAACACGGCTATCGATCCGGCAGGATCGGTAAGGAGGTCAACCATGCAGATTGATTTTCACCATGCCACCACCTATGTGGCCGCCCGGCTGGCGGGCTTTGAGCCGGAAGATGCCCAGATTGTCGCCTATGCGGCCCAATACGTGGACGACGCCACCAGCTCGGGGACCGTCCACTTTGACAACAAGGCCATGTACGCGCGCATCAGTACCGCCCATCGCATGATCGACAAACGCAACGCCGAGACCTTGGCCAACCATCTGGTCTGGGTTCCGTTTCATTTTCTGCCCGGCAACGGCGGCCTGCCGGCGGGCGAGAACCCGGACGGCCGGTTCATCGAGAAGATCATCTGCACGCCGGACAGCCCCATTGCCCGGGACATGGTGCGTCAGACGATCGTCGAAAAAGACAAACCCTACGGCTTGCATCGATTGGGCGTGGCCATGCACGTTTATGCCGATACCTGGGCCCACCAGGGGTTTGCCGGCTTGCTGCATCCGGTCAATGAGGTGGAGAAAGCCGAGGAACTGGGCAATTCCGGTGGATTCAAAAAAAGTTGTCGAGCGTCCTGAACAATTTCCTGGATGATGCAATCCCCCCCCTGGGACATGGCCGGGCCCTGGTGTTTCCCGACATGCCGTTTCTCAAATGGCGTTACCGCAATTACCACGGGGCGGAAATCGTCCGGGACAATACGGATCTTTTCTGTGAAGCGGCCAATGCCCTCTGCATGGCCATGCAGCGCTTTATCGCCGGCGATGCCGATGCTGACGTGCCGGGGCTTGGGGATCGGGATCGACAGACCATTGAAGACCTCTTCCGCACGACGACCAAGGAGGATGGGGATAAACGGCACGACGCCTGGCTAAAAGCCATTAAAAGCGGGAAATTCAGCTTCGGCCCGGAAATTGTTGAATATGCCGGCAAAGGCAAGGGGTCATGGAAGGAGGCGGCCCTGGGCACCAATTTCGATCTCCCGGTGCACGCCTATCGGGAGGAATTCCTGACGAGTAACTGGAAGCGGTTCCATGACGCTGTCCTGGCGCACCGCTTCCACGTGATCCATGATCTTTTGCCGAGTTATGGGATCTGCGCGGCTTGAAAGCTCTGCGTAAACGGGAGCTATGCGGTTTTGGACAGCACAACCCAAAAGCCGGTGTCATCGTCGATGATCTTGAATACCGGACAGCCGATTTCGCGGAAGAGTTCCGCGAAGCGCCGATGGCTGTCCGCATCGGCTTTTTTCTTGGCATAGCAGTCCCAGGTGGGATCCCGTTTGAGCATTTCGGCGATCACCTGGTCCTTCAGTTCCCGATTGCCGAAACCACCACCGATATAGGTGGCCCCACCCACGGCCAGGATGCGGTAGATTTCCCTGAAGGCATCCTTGAGATTGTCCCAGAAAAACATCGACCCGCGGCTGACGATCAGGTCGGCCTCGCCGTCGTCAAAGGGCATGGCGTGTACATCGCCGGCTTCGGTGCGGATCCGGTCGGCCAGTCCGGCTTCGGCGATGTTCTCACGGCCGATGTCCCGGGAGCCTCCGAGAAGTCGAAGGCGACGATGTCCATTTCAGGTGCCTCGCGGGCCATGGCCATGGCCAGCATGGCCGGGCCACTGCCCAGGTCGATGCAGACGCCTGGCGGATGCCGGTCGCTGCCATGGCGTTGCGGGCGATCACCGGGTAGATGGGGGCGAACACCGTCTTGGCGATTTCGTTCATTTTGCGGGCGCCCGTTTCGTCAAAGGCGGGTGTCCGGGATTGGGTCCAGTTGCGCGACATGGGATGCGTCCTTTCATTCAGACCGATGCATGGATCGGCCGTGGATTGGCTTTCCCGATGGCGCGGTTGCCGTCGGGATCGAAAGCGCGGTGGTAAAATTCCTGGTAAAAGGCATCGGCCTCCCCGGGCAGGTCGAAATCGAAGACCTCCGGGTGGATCAGATTGGCCAGGTGCATCAGCCCAGCACCCAGTCAGGGTTGGTGGCCGCCCGATAGGGGGCAAGATGGAAGACCCGGCCCGTGGCCAGGGCCGGCACGCTGAGTCCGTTCTCCGCGCAATAGGCGACGACATCGTCCGCCGGCCAGGCCGCGGCACTGGGAACGATGATGATCTGGGCGTCCATGCGGTTGAACTGCACATCGGAAATGGGGATGCCGGGTCGCCGTTCCCTTTCGATCCGGCGGTTGGTCAGCTCCCCGCCGGCGCCTCGATGAGGCAGGATTCCATCTTATCCACAAACATGGCGATGCGTGGATGCCCCAGGGTGCAGTACACCGGCGGCTTCGGAAGATCGCCGACCTTGGCCTGAATGGCGGCCACGCGATCCCCCACATAGTGCCGGAACGCCTTCGCTCGCGCCTCCCGGCCGGTCATGGCGGCAAATTCATCCACCGTGTCGAAATAGGCTTCGATCCGGTTCAGGCGGTTGTGCAGGGTCTTGATGAGGTCCGTTGCCAGGACATGGCTGATGACCGCGTCGGTCCGGGTTTTGTCGGTCACCCCGATGACCTCGAGGATGGACCGGATCATGCTGAGGGCATTGATCGTGCGGTAGCCGCCGAAATAGCCGCTTTCATTGGCCGGGGTATCGTGGATTTCGCCCACGATGGGCAATTGGTAGCCGCAGTCGCAGCGGGCGTCCGGCCGGTAGTCGAAGAGATTGGCGCACATGGGCCCGAAGAATCCCCGCCGCATGATCGTTTCCCCGCACGCCGGGCAGCGTGAGTTGAGGGCGTCGGTTCCCGGCGTGTTGAACAGGTAGACATGGCGCAGATGCTGGCGCACTCGGCTGCACACCGCCTCGGCCTGGCGGACACTGGGCTCCATCTCCTCGGGGGCGTCGCCAAAGGGGATGAAGCGCATCACCTGGAAGGGAATATCCGCCGACAGGGCGGCCACCTGCTCGGCGGCCTGGAGCAGTTCCGTCTCGCCATGCCGGCGAAAGATCGCCGATATCTCGACGTAGACGCCGCAGTCGACCAGCCGCGCCAGGTTCCGCAGCACCGGCGCGATGCTCGCCACGCCACAGGCATGGTAGGTTTCGTCACAGGCTCCCTTGAGGCCCATGTTGACGAAA
The DNA here is from genome assembly GCF_001311845.1 of Desulfosarcina cetonica JCM 12296. Taxonomy (GTDB): domain Bacteria; phylum Desulfobacterota; class Desulfobacteria; order Desulfobacterales; family Desulfosarcinaceae; genus Desulfosarcina; species Desulfosarcina cetonica. Next base: position 4,853 of record NZ_BBCC01000122.1, read on the forward strand.
TCCAGCAGCGGGATCAGGCCATCTAGGGCCGCTTCGGTCATATATCCGTTGGTCGAGCAGCCGACCCGAAGGCCCTGGCGCTTGGCCATTTCGGCCAGGCGGCGGAAGGTGAAGTAGGAGACCGTCGGCTCGTTGAAGCAGAACATCACACCGAGGCATCCCAAAGCGATGGCCTTGTCGACGACGGCTTCCGGCGTCATGGTTTGAAAGGTGCCCTGGATGGCCGTCAGGTGGTCGGTCAGGATTCCCGACACACATCCCCGGCAGGTGAAGTTGCAGCCCACGGTGCACACCTGGAGAAACTGTCCCCGGGGGTGGTAGTGCACCATGGGCATGGATTCGATGGCGGTTTCCACCGCTGCCAAATAGCGATCCGGATAGCGCTCTTGGATACTGCTTCCGTCGCTGGTGATCATGCCGCAGGCACCGGCCTGGCCGGCCGCGATGTGGCAATGCCGTTCACAGAGTGTACATTTCATGAGAAGGTCTCGTTGGTGTGGATAACAATCATTTTTGACATAACGGTGGCTCCCGGGCAACCCTAAAGCCGAAGGGTGATGCCGGCCAGGAAGTTAAAGCCCGGCTCCGGACCGTTGGTTTCATAGTAATCCTTGTCCAGCACGTTGGCCGCCTGGAAGAAAATTTCCGATCCGAGACCGCCGATCGTTTTCAACCGCTGGGTCAGTTTGGCGTTGACCAGCAGATAATCCGGCAGTTTTTCCCATTCATAGGTGTTGGCGCTTTCCCAGAACTGACGTTGCACATAGCTGGCCTGCAGGTTGGCCGTGAGCCCGAAGGCAAACCGATAGGCCAGGGCCAGGTTGAACCGGTGGCGGGGCCGTGCCTCCAGATCGCGATCGTTGTTGGCGCGGTCCTGGGTTTCCATGTAGGTGTAGTTCAGCTCGGCGTTGAAGTCGTCGGTGAGGCGCAACCGGACGACTGCCTCGGCGCCGTAGATGATCGCCTCGTTGATGTTGATATAGACATTGTTGCCATCGATGCGTTTGGTGTCGATGAGGTCGTCGATATCGTTATAGAAAAGCGATACTTCAGTGGTCAGCCGCTCGGAAAACCGGTGGCTGGCGCCGATCTCATAGGCGATGGCCCTTTCCGGATCCAGGTCGGGATTGCCGCCGCCGTATTCGCTGTAAAGTTCCTTCAAGCTCGGAAAGCGGGTCTTTTTGCCCACCGAGGCATGCAATCGGGTGGCGTCGGTGAGGTCGAACACCAGGCCGATCTGGGGGTTGAAGGTATCCATCTTTCCAGGTTCGGGTTGATCGGCGGTCTGGGTGGGCTCGAACGTATCGTAGCTCAGACCGAGGACGATCGAGAGCCGATTGAAAAGGGCGATTTCGTCTTCCACGGCCAGGGAATAGTCCTGGCTTCATATTCATCCTCAGCGGTCCAGCCCACGGATTCGGCGCCACTCCGGACGTCCATGCAGTCGGCGGTGAGATAGTTGGCCTCCTTATGGTTATCCTCCAGGTAGTGCAGCGCGAAGCGCAGGGTATTCCAATCGGTGAGCGTGCTGGTCGTCTGGATCTCGCCGCCGACGGAAAAGTCGTCATAATAACTTTCTTCGAACCATTTTCTTCTGGGGTTGGTGGCGTGCTCGGCATCCCAGCTGACATCCTTGATGCCGTCGTTGTGGCTGACGTAAAACAGACGGGTCTTGACCTTCAGCAAGTCGGCGAAGCGATGTTCACCCACCAGATTGGCCTGCCACTGGCGCCAATGGTCATAGGACCAGTAGCGATTGTAAAAAACGGGCATGCCGCGTTGGTCGTCGACATAATCGAAGGAGAGATACAGGCTTGAGTCGCCGCCCGGATCGTAGCCGACCTTGAAATCGAGACTTTTTTCCGATAGTCACTGAGGTCGCGCTTGCCGCCATCTTCATGATAGGATGACGCCTCGCCCACTTCGGGATCGTCGGGGTCGAAATCGTTGGACAGGCGATAGCATCCGATGTCTGATATCCGCCGGAGAGCCAATAGTTTATCGCGCCCTTGCTGCCGCCGTGGTTCAGTGCATAGTGGGCGGTGCGGTAGTCGCCGAAGGCGGCGGTGAAGGCGGTTTGGGGAACCGCCGTGCCTTTCTTGGTGATGATGTTGATGACCCCGCCCATGGTATTGGCGCCGTAGAGAACCGAACTGGCGCCCTTGGTGATGGTGATCTTCGAGATGGCATCGGCCGGCAGCATGGAGAGATCCACCGTTCCGAAATAGCTCTCGCGGGCCGGCACGCCGTCGATGAGGACCTTGACCTGGCCCTGCTCGAAACCACGCACGCTTACATGGGCTTCGCCTTTGCCGGTATTTCGGACCACGACCCCCGGTAAAAACGTGAGTGCCTCGGCGATGGTGGAGGCTCCCTTGGCGGTGATCTCCTCACTGGAAACCTCGGTTACCGTGGTGGCCGAAGTAGCCGCACTCCCGTCGGCCGTGACCACGACTTCGCCTAAGGTAAAGACCTGTCCCTCAACGGTTTCTTGGGCCACGGCACAGGTGGTCACGATCACACTGGCCGCCAACGCGCCCAGAATTCTTTTCATCCATCGTCGTTTGCTTTGCATCATGCTCATCTCCTCTTCTTCCTTGGGGTTTCATCAAGCGTGGGTGCGAAATATGGACGCCGGCAAAAACAGGTGCATCTGTATCGTCTGCAGCACTGGTCGGACCGCGATTACCCTTCAGGGTGTGTCTTTTGGCGGCAGATGATTCAAGATTCGCCGGGCTTCGTCGTCGGTCAGCGCATAATGGTAGAAACGGCTGTAGTAGGCTTGCAGTTCATCCTGGATGTCGAGATCCGGGAAACGCTCCGGGTAGAATTGCTTGGCCAGAAAAAGAATGCACAAAAACGATTCGGTGCTGAAGTGGCTCCAGTAGAAGATTCCCTGGGGACTCATGAAGACCTTTTTCTCACGCACGGCACGAAGATCGCGCCACTGGGGATTGGTCACCACGGGTTCAATGGTGGGCAGGGTGCTCACGATGATGATATCCGGATTCCACAGGATCATCTGTTCGGTGGTCACGTTGACGAAATAGGCAGCCTCATCATGGGTCAGCATGATGCCGCCGGCGGCCGCTACCAGCCAATCGGCCGTGGAGTACCGGGTTTGCGTGCCGGCGGGTCCGCCGACCTGCCCGCAGAAGTAGAATACCCGCGGCGCTTGGCCATGGGAATGGTGGACGTGATGGCGGTTACCCGGCGAATGCGTTCGTCGGCATAGGCACAGTATTGATCGGCGATGGCCGGTGCCTGGCCACCGAGCAGTTCGCCGTAGAACCGGATTTGGGTGTAATAATCCGCGATAAATGCCTCAAGGGTGGTCGGGCGGCGTTTGCTGTCATAGGCGATTGCCACGGGCAGGCCGGCGGCCGTCAGGTGATTCAGTTGCTTTTGAAACGGGGGGTAGATCACCAGGTCCACGTTTAAATGCAGAAGCCGTTCCACATCCGGCGCCGCAAAGGTATCGGCAATGGGAATCCGGTCCAGGGCCGGATTTAACCGATGCGCCCAGGGAAGGTCCAGGTTGGCGGCCATGACCACCCGATCGGCACCGCCCAGGGCGAAGATTTTCTCATAGCTGGGGCCGTGCAGGCAGGCGATCCGTTGGGGCATTCGCGGGATTCGGACCTGTCTGCCGACCATGTCGCGGACGATGCGGGTGTCCGCGGCGGTGGCTTGCGGAAGAAAAGGCGGGCAAAAGCTAAAAACGAAGAGCGTTGCCAGCAGTATCCGCCATGAACGGATAAGGCGCCAACGGGTGTCAATGGCGGATTGGCCTGATTGGAAATGATCGATCATGTGCTTTTCACTTTCGACTGAACGGTTATGCTTGAAGCATCAAGGACTCCAGGCCTGGCGCCGGTTGCGTACCAACAGGATGCCGAAAAAAGGAGCGCCGACGACGGCCGTCAGAATTCCCACGGGGATTTCGCCGCCGGGAAGGGTTCGGGCCAGGGTGTCCATGGCCAGCATGAAGATGCCTCCCAGAAGGCCGGCAAAAGGCAGCAGGACGGCGTGGTCCGCACCGACGATCATTCTGGCCATGTGGGGAATGACCAACCCGACCCAACCGATATTACCGCACGCGGCCGTTGCCGCCGCCACCGTCAGCGTGGCCACGAGAATATAGCCGAGCCGCCGGCGGGAAACATCCAGACCCAGCGCCCGGGCGTCTTCCTCCCCCAAGGCCATGGGATTGAGTCCCCAGCGCAACCGATAGCTGATCATGATGCCGATGAGGATCAGCGTCCCCCCCGTGGTGACATCCTGCCAGACGATGCTGTTGAAACTGCCCATGGTCCAGAAGACAATCGCCGGTAACTGGCCCAGGGGGTCGGCCTTGCATTTGATCAGGGATATCCCTGCCATGAAGAGCGCGGAGACGATCACGCCGGCCAGAACGAGGGTGGTGATCGAATGGTCGCCCCGCTTGCCGATCTGATAGGCCAGCCCCACGGCGATCAAGCCCCAGGTAAAGGCCGACAGTTGCAGCAGCAGTGCGGAGCCGCCCAGCAGCATGGCCAGGGCGGCGCCAAAATTGGCCCCCGTGGTCACGCCCAAGATGGCCGGTGAGACCAAGGGATTTTTGAACAACCCCTGGAAGACAACCCCGGCCACGGCGAGAGCGGCACCGGTCAGGATGGCCATGAGAATCCGGGGCAGCCGCACGGACCAGAGAACCAGTACCGTTTGGGCCAACGGGGCATGGGTGTCCGTGGGGGAAAAGGGAAAATGCAGCAATTGCGCGAAGGTCGACAGGGCGATGGGATAGCGGCCGGAGGAAACGGCGATGGCCGCCGCAACCCCCAGGGTGATAACCGCAACTACGAAGGATCGCCGGGTGCGTGTCATGGGGTGAGCGCCGTTGGCCTTCAATGGAGGGTCGGCGTATTGCCGGCGGTGGTTGGAACAACAAAGGATTCACCGCGGTCCCCGGTCTCTATGGATAGATCCATGCCATACATGGACGTCAGCACGCCCGCATCGAAGACCGCATGGGTGGTTCCCTGTCGATGAATACGCCCCCCTTTGATCATCACCAGGTCGCTGCAGTAGCGAACGGCCAGGTTGGGATCGTGGAGGGTGAGAATGGTGGTCAACCCCTTGTCCTTGGTCAGGGACTGAACCCGGTCGAGCAAAAGGTGCTGATTCTTGAAGTCCAGGTGGGCGGTCGGCTCGTCGAGGAGGAGGATCAGGGGATCCTGAAAGAGCGCCCGCGCCAACAGGACCATCTGTTTTTCACCGCCGCTCAGCGAATTGAACGGGCGATGCCGCAGATGGGCCAGGCCCAATTTGTCGAGGATGGCTTCGGCCGCCTGCCAGTCCGCTGCGCAGGGGCTGTCGAACATTCCCAGGCAGGCGATTCTGGCCATGACCACCATCTGCAGGACGGTAAAGGCGAAAGCCACCTGGGTGAGTTGGGGAACCACGGCCATCAGGCCGGCGATGGTTTTACGCGAGAGCTTGGCCACGGGCCTGCCATTGATGCAAACCTCACCGCGGTTTGGCATAAGGATGCCGTTGATGCATTTCAGCAGGGTGGTTTTGCCCGATCCATTAGGACCAAGAAGCCCGCAGATGGCGCCTCCCGCCACGGCAAAACTGATGTTTTTCAGTACCGAATGCGTCCCATCGTAATCGAAAGTCAGGTCGTGAACGGTGAGCAGCGCCATTTCCAGATCCAATAGGTTTGAAATCGAGTGTTGAAATCGTCTGTGTCAATCCAACGGGCCGAGACTATCGCAATATGTAATTTAAAAACTTATAAAAACATTTTGCAATTGCGCAATGTCGCTGTGTGCGTTGTTTTTTTCTATACTAACATATTTAAAAACGTCAACATGAATTATTTGAATATTATAATTTGACGGCGAGGGAGATGCGGCGTGGGCAGGTGTTTACCGGTGGGTGTTTACCAAGGCCACAAAAAAGGGACCACAAAAAGGGTGAACGCCGGCGTTGGCGTTCACCCATGGTATTGTGCGTTTCTTTATTCAGTCGTTAGGCTTGACGGAGTTTGTAGCGCTGGATTTTGCCGGTTGCCGTCTTGGGCAGTTCATCGACGAACTCGATGACGCGCGGATATTTGTGCGGGGCCAGATTCTGTTTGACATGCAATTTCAACTCGCTGGCGATTTCCTCACTCGGTTGGTGCCCATTTTTAAGATTGATGAAGGCCTTGGGCTTGATCAGGCCCATGGCGTCGGCTTCACCCACGACCGCGCATTCGGCCACCGCCGGATGGCTGAGCAGGGCATCCTCGACTTCCAGGGGGGAGACCCAGATCCCGCTGACCTTCATCGTGTCGTTGGCGCGGGCGGAATAGAAGAAATAGCCGTCTTCATCCAGATGGCCCATGTCCCCGGTTTTCATCCAGCCATCCACCAGGGTTTCGGCGGTCTTCTCCGGGTTTTTCCAGTAGGCGGCGAACAGGGTGTTGCTTTTTACCCATAGCTCGCCCAACTCACCCACGGGCAGCGGATTTCCCAACTCATCGCGGATCTCGATGGTATAGCCCGGCAAGGGCAGGCCGCTGGCATTCTCCTTGACCTTGCCCGGTCGATTGCAGATGAAGATCAGACTGACTTCGGAGGATCCCAGACCGTCGAGGATTTCAAAGCCGAAGCGGTCGCGCCATCGTCGCAGCAGAGAGCCGGGAAGCGCCTCGCCGGCGGATATGCAGAATCGCAAACTGCTCAGATCGGGTTGCTTGTCGCAGGTTTCAAGATAATTCAATTGCTGCCCATAGGCGGTGGGGACCGAGAAAAGGCCGGTGGGGCGATATTTCTCAATCATGGACAGAATCGTTTCCGGCAAGGGACGGTCCGGATTGAAAATCACCGACGCACCATAGTAAAGCGGAAGATAAAGGGCGAAGTTCAGTCCATAGGAAAAAAACAATTTCGAGGAGCAGAAAACGCGGTCCACCGGTGTGAAATTAACCACGTGCTGTCCCCAGGTCTCCACCGCATAGACCAGATCCTTGTGAAGATGGATGACGCCTTTGGGCAGACCGGTGGTTCCCGAGGTGTAAAGCCAGTAGGAATGATCGGTTTTGGATGTGGGATAGACATCGAGCTTGTCGGAAGCCGCTTCCATGAGCGGGGCAAGACCGATGGCACCCTGGGGGGCCTCACCGTTGACCACAAGGGCTTTGATACAATCCATCGCCGGCAGGCGATCGGCCAGTTTGTCATATATTTCGGACTCCATGACAACGGCGGCGGCCTCGCTATCACGGATGAAGAAATCCAGGTCGTCCACGGTGGCCAGCATATTGATCGGCACGGGCACGGCGCCCATCTTCATTGCTCCCAGAAAAAGGGCCACATATTCGGGGCCGTCGTGCAGCAGGATGACGACGCGATCCCCCGGCTTAACCCCCGATCGGATCAGGCCATTGCCGATCTGGTTGGTCATGCGGCCCAACTGCCGATAGGTAAATTCCTGGTCCCGGAAGATGATCGCGGTTCGATCCGCCTGGTTTCCGGATAGATGACGTTCCAGCAGCAGGTTGACCATATTGAACGTTTGCGGTAATTCGAAACCCGTTTCCCATGGGCGCAACATCAGTTCCTTTACCTCCATTTTTGTCTTCCTTTCGATAGATTTCAAAACCGACCCGCTGATCATTGATCTGTTTCGGAACCAGCCGTTTAAACCGCCAGCTGGTTCGGCAGCCACAAAATGAAGCCCGGAAACATCAAGACAATGATCAAAAGAACAAACATCGCCACGAGAAAGGGAAACGTCCCCCTGAAAATCGCTGCAATGGGAACGTCCGGTACGATGCCTTTGGTGACATACACATTGACGCCGACGGGCGGTGTGACCACGGCGATCTGGGAGATCAGGACGATCACCACGCCGAACCAGACCGGATCGTAGTTTAACTGCAGAACGACCGGATAAATGATCGGAATGGTAAGCATGATCAGCGCCATGGCGTCCAAAAAGCATCCGCCGAGGAAGAACATCAGGCAGATCAGCGCCATGATTCCGATGGGCGGGAGGGGAAGATCGCTAACCCATGTGGAAAGCTGTGCGGGAATGGTCGTAACGGCCATGAACTTGCCGAAAACCGAAGCGCCGGCGATCAGCATCATGATCATGCAGGCGGTTCGAAGCCCTTCTTTGGTGGCGGTAATGAATTTCTTCCAGGTCAGCTCCCGGTGAATCAAGCCCAGGAGCAGGGCACCGGCGGCACCGATGCCGGCGGCCTGGTTGGGGCTGTACCAACCCAGAAACAAACCACCGATGGAAAGGGCGAAAAGCAGGAAAATATCCGCGATGCGCCAGAGCGCCTTGAGTTTTTCACCCATCGTGGTCTTGCGGCCGCTGGGGGCGATGTTTTTGTCGCTAAAGGCAACGGCGAACACGGTGAGCACGAAAAAAAGTGTCAAAACCAACCCGGGAATGATGCCGGCGGCAAATAGGGACCCGATGGATTGTTCGGTTAATATGCCGTAGACGATGAAGATCGTGGAGGGTGGGATAAGGATGCCGATCACGCCGGCGGAGGCGATGCAGCCGGTTGCCAGGCGATGATTGTAACCAAAACGGCGCATTTCCGGTAGGGCCACCCGCCCGATCGTGGCCACGGTGGCGGCCGTTGAGCCGCAGATGGCCGCAAACCCGCTGCAGGCCAGGATCGTGGCCACGGCCAGGCCGGCCGGCATCTTGCCAGAAATTTTGTAAGCCGAATCATACAGCCGGGTGCTCATGCCGGAAGCAAAGGCAAAAGAACCCATCAGCACAAACAGAACGATGACGTTTAGCGGATAGCTGGATAATTGTGTGAAAATATCGCGAATCAATAATGACGCCGCCGCATCCCAACTGACCAGATAGCCAAACCCGGCAAAGCCAACAAAGGCCATGGCGAAGGATACCGGCATGTTAAGTGTGAACAGCAACAACAGAACGACAATTCCCAGCAAGCCAGTTAATACCGGATCCATTAGGACAGGGCCTCCTTTATCGCGACAATGAAATCAGCTACCATCATCATGCAATCGGTATCAGGGCAACCGAAAAGGCATAGGCAAAAGGATAAAACGGGAATTTAACGGTGGCCGTCACTTCGCCGGCCTCGCGATACGCGTTGCCCAGACCGATGCCTTCATAAATGAGCAGCGCAAAGATCACCAGGCATAGCAAGCTGACAAGGGCTTTGATGATGGCTCGGATTCTTTTCGGAAATTTGGCAACGAACATTTCGACACTGATATGCCCTCCGTAGCGTTGGGTGGCGGCCACGGCAAAAACGACGGTTGCCACCTGAATCAAACTGACCACCTCGATATAGCCGGGTACCGGTAAGAGAAAGAGCTTGGCGCCAATGACATCGATACAGGTGATGGCCACCATGATGATCACGCCAACGACACTGACCCATTCACCCCAAAGACTCAGTCGATTTGCCCATTCACGAATTGTCTGCATACACGCATCCCTCAAGAGAAAATGCGTCCGGAGGATGGCCCCGGACGCAGGTCGCGGATTCTATCTATTCTGCATACGGCATGGGAATTCCCTTGGCCGCCTGGGTTTTGGCGAACTCGTTGCGGGTTTCTTTGATGAACGCAATTCGGCTGTTGATCTCATCCGCGGAGAGACCGACCTTGCTCATCTCCTGGATGTAGGTGTCGATGACCGGTTTGACCGCCTGGTTCCACTTCAGGGCCTCCTCGTCGAAAGCTGGATCACCTTTCCGCCCTTGCTTTTGAAAAATTCGGCACCGGCAATATCGATCTGGTTCCAGCCTTCGGCCATCTTCTCCACATATTCGGCGTTTACTTCTTCGAAAACCTTTTGAATGTTTTCCGGCAGGCTGTCCCATTTGCGTTTGTTCATGACCGCGTAAAAGGTATAAACATTGCCGACCTGCCAGTTGGCCGTGCAATATTTAAGCAGTTCCCCCAGGCGAAAGCCTTTCATGGTTTCAAGGGGCAGCATGACGCCGGAGATGACGTTTCGCTTGACGGCCTCGTAGGTTTCCCCGATTCCCATGGGCCGCGCCGTGGCGCCCAATGCCGCCGCAGTATCGGCGATTCGGCCGGTGGCGCGCAGGGTCTGGCCTTTGAGGTCTTCCAAGGTCCTCACCGGTTTTACGGTGGTTGAAATCAGATTGGGACCGCAGGCGGAGAAATAGAGCATTTTGGCTTTGTCGAATTCCTTGGGCTGGTATTTATGGTAAAATGCATCCGCCACATGGGAGGATACCCACCCCGAAGGCATGCCCAGCGGTAAATCACAGATTTCCATTTCGGGAAACCGCCCGCGCGTATATGCCAGATTGCTGAATCCGATATCGGCAATTCCCTGGACCACGCCTTCGAATACCTTGTCGGCCTGCAAGAGCTGTCCCCCGGCAAAGTGCTGGATCTTCACCTCGCCATTGGTCCGTTTTTCAATCTCCTTGCACCATTGCTCGGACATTTTGGAGGTCATGTGCGTGGGGGGAAAATAGTTGTTGTAGGTGAGTTTGATTTTTGCGGATACAGCGCCAGCGGAAAAGCCAATAATCAGGATGATGGACAGGAAAATGGTCGACAGTGTTTTCATTCACGCCTCCTTGGTAGATTGATTATTGGATGAAAATAATTTGATCATTAAAAATTCACTGTTGCTATAAATACATTATAAATTTCATTCATCATAAAGGTAAAAAAATATCCCACCCCTGCTAAGTCGCCTTAAAAATCAGTAATTCCGGCTACATTTGGTTGATTTGCGAAGTGGGTTAGTAGTTCCGTATTATGGAACGCTGTATTGTCTTTTGGACCTTTCCCCGTTCATAGCTTTCATCGCTCGGCTCTGTCAAGGTAATAATTCGGCTGTAATCCCTTTTGCGCTGACGGATTGTATTCATTTGCGTTCCTATTAAATTAACGCACGTCATTAAATCAGGTACTACAGGCATTGCTTTCTTTGCGTCTATGATGACGGTCATGTTACAACCGGGAGCGGTGCGAGGGGAAGATCATCGCCCGAATCGCTCGATGGGAATTGCAGCAAATGGCACGCTTGTTCAAAATGAGGGAAAGGCAAATGGCGGATGGAGAAAAGGAGCATGGGATGGAAAAAGTAGCCGATTGGCTTTTGTTGTGGCAACAGCTTTCGATTGCGAAGAGCACGTATTGGAATAACGGAAAACCAAAGCCGGCGAAGACGGATTACTGGAAACGGCGTGCCCGTGATTTCGATGGGATGGTGAGAAAACGATGGGCGCGGCCCGATGCGTCGCGGGATTTCTTGTTGGCGATGTTGAACCGTCATCCGCATCCCACCGTATTGGACATCGGGGCCGGCACCGGGTCCTGGGCGATACTGATGGCCAAGCATGGCGCTCGGGTAACGGCGATCGATCCGTCCGATAGCATGTGTGCCGTAATGGAAGAGAATTTGGCCGCTGAAAAAATCACCAGCGTCACCATCAAACGGGGGAGCTGGCCCCAGATCGATGTCGACCCGCATGACTTTGCCTTTGCTTCCCATTCCATGTACGGGGTCGCTGATTTTAGGGCCTTTGTGGAAAAAATGGTCCAGATGACCCGAAAGACCTGTTTTCTTCTCCTGCGGGTTCTTTTTTGCGACACGATCATGGCCAAGGCCGCCATGCGGATATGGGGCCAGCCATATGACAGCCCCAACTTTCAGGTGGCCTATAATGCCTTGTTGCAAATGGGGATCTATCCGAATGTGATCATGGAGAGCGGGGGCGGCTGGGATCCATGGACGCATGCGTCCATCGACGACGCGCTGGCCGAGGTCAAACGGCGTTTCAACCGGGTGGATGATATTTCCCATGATCCGTATTTACGCTCGCTTCTGGAACACGATCTGCGCAAGGAGGGCGACCGATATATCTGGCCGGTGGGCAACCGGTCGGCGATGATCCACTGGAATCCCGGGCAATGAAGGATCGCATGTCGTTGATCAACGCTGACCCGTTATCCTTTGCCGGTACTGTCTTGCCGGACCCGTTTTACCGCGCATCCGGTTTTCTCATCCGGCGATTTTAGCTGTTGACAGAAAAATGGATCCTGTGGACAATTAATTATCCGTGGCGTTTCCTGCGGCGGTGGGCAACCGCTTCCTTTGTCTCGCAGGTCGACGTGTGTTTGCTTGAAATGGTCTTCCGGTAACACCCCCCTTAACCGTTTAAATTTTCTTTTTGGATCGTTCCCTGGCGGATGCCAAAAAGAGAGAGAGGAGGCCCCAAGATGAAAAGCAGCATCCATTATCGGCTGATGACGGCCGATGATTTCGACGCGGTCGTTGGGATTGATACGAAGGTGCTCAAGATCTCACGCCCGGATTACTATCGTACCAAGTTCGAGAAACTCTTTGAATCCCGGGATTATATTCCCACTTCGATAGTGGCCGAGACTGCGGAAGGCCAAGTGGTGGGGTTCGTCATGGGCGATCTTTTCATGGGCGAATATGGGATTTTTCAGGCCGAGGCGACCCTGGATACCATCGGTGTCGAGCCCGACTATCAACACCAGGGCATCGGCATGCAGCTGGTCAGGGAGTTTCTCGACCACTTGAAGCGGCTGGGCGTGCACAAGTTGAACACCCTGGTCAACTGGGATGATGCCAAGCTGGTGCACTTCTTCGGCGCCATCGATTTCAGCCCCTCGAAGACGATCAACCTGGAACGTGAGGTTTGACCCTTTCCCACCGACGAGGCCTTTTACCTAACGGCCTCCGTCGGTGGACATCAGATTCAATTCACCGCGTCGGTCAGGTTCACCACGGTGCGACCGCGATGACCGCGGTTTAGCATGCGATCGATACAGCGGTCGAGGCCTGCCAGCGAAACCTCCTCGACAGCCTCCGCCGTCAGGGAGATCTTCCACTCGCCGGCCAGTTTTTTCCACGTTTCCATGCGTTCGGGCATCGGACAGTTCTGGGAGTCGATGCCCACCAGGGTAACGCCGCGCAGGATGAAGGGGAAAACATTGATGGGCAAGTCCGGCGAGGCGACATTGCCGCAGCTGGTCACCACCCCATGGCCATGGATTGATTTGATCGTCGTGGCGAGAAGTTCTCCGCCCACGGCATCGATGCTGCCGGCCCAGCGCGACTTGAGCAGGGGGCGGCCGCTGCTGTCGGTGGCCTCCTCGATATTGATGATGGTTTGCGCGCCAATTTGCCGGAGGTAGTCCGACGCGTCCGTGTGACCGTTCACCGCTGCCACGCGAAAACCCAGTTTGGTCAGAATCATCACGGCCATGGTGCCGACACCACCGGTGGCGCCGCTGACCAGAATCTCGCCCTGATCGGGCTGGACGCCGTGGTGGATCAGCGCATGCACCGACAGGCCGGCCGTAAACCCGGCGGTGCCGTATTCCATGGATTCCTTCAGGGAGAGGCCCTCGGGCAGGGGAACCACCCATCCGGCCGGTACGCGGATATACTGGCCGAATCCACCCGCCGTATTCATTCCCAGATCGTAGCTGGTGACGATGACCGCATCGCCCGGCCGGAACGTTGCGGTACTGCTTTCCTCCACCACGCCGGCGGCATCGATGCCGGGCGTGTGGGGGTACTTGCGGGTGACCCCCTTGTTCCCGCTGGCCGAAAGGGCATCCTTGTAATTCAGGGAGGAGTAGTGAACCTGCACCAGCACGTCGCCCGGCGGCAGGTCGTCGATGCGACGGTCCATTATATCGCGCCGGTATTGCTTTTCTCCGCTTTCGCTGACCACCAGGGCCTTGAACGTTTTATCTTGCATGTCAAACCTCCATGGTTGATGAAATGGATGGTGGGGCCATTTGCCTATTGTATCCATTGAACGGTCATCATCAAGTGTGCCGCGCGGCCATGGTCGTCGACCACGCGGAGGTCGAAATCGCCGCCGCGGGCCGGCCACAGGAAGGGTTCCCGGGGATTGCTGCTGCCCACATACCCGTTGTTGACGAACCAGTACAGCCGGCGGACATCGGCGTCGGTCGTCGCCGCAAAGGGAATCCCCCGGCCTGTCGGTCGGTCGCTACGCAGGGCATAGACCAGGTCGGGCTGGGGTGAGGTAATCGCCGGGGCCAGCCCGGCTGCGGCCTGCCGGTCCAAAGCGCAGGTTTCCGCGAAGGGCGGGGGAGACTTGATGGTGATACCGGCCATGCGGAAAACGGCCGACAGATCCGAGGGCCAGAATTCGAAGGTCTGCATCCGGGTGTGCGCCGGGTCGTAGCGGCAGGCCCGTCGGCCGGTGGTGCTGTCGATGGGAATCGCCCGGTGAACCGTGCACACCCGGATGGGCGAGGTGCCCGGAATGAACCAGCCGGTACGGGTTTGCGGACAATCTCGGCCGGGAAGTTCTCCGGTGAGCGCGCAGACGGCAATCGGCTTCAGGTTCAGGCGGGAGAGATTCACCGTGTCGGCCACCCGCCAGCCTTGTTCCGGCACCAGG
>NZ_BBCC01000123.1 GCF_001311845.1 Desulfosarcina cetonica JCM 12296
TGAGAATTTGCCCGCCGGATCTTGACACTGGTGGCAGAAAGGTTTATTCGTCTTCCTTTCATTGAAAACCAAAGGATTACGAAGGAACGGGACATGACTCAGATCCAGACCGCTGCACCAACCGACACCCGGGGCGTCCGGGAGATGCTCACGGCATCCGGCTACTCTAAAAAAGCCATCGACTACTATATCAGTAAACCGCACATGGGCCAGATTCCCGATGCGGATATCGCTTCGGAAATGACCGGGAGCTGCGGCGATACCATGGGGATTACCATCAAAATGGAAAATGGCCTGGTCAGCGATGCCAAATACCAGGTCATGGGGTGTGCCGGCGCCATCTCCGCCGCCATGGCGGTGGTCGATCTGATCAAGGGCAAGGATCTGGATTATGCCCGTTCGATCAATGACGGCACCGTTTTCCAGGTGCTCGAAGAAATTCCCGTTAAAAAACATCATTGCATCCAACTGGCCGTGAAAACCCTGCAGAAGGCATTGGACGCCTACCAATTGAGACAATCGGCCTGATTGGCGCTGCGCGGTTGAACAATATTTGTCTGAGCCGCCACCGGCTTGTCCCGGTGGTGGCTTTTCGTTTTTTCGGAAAGACCGGCAGGCGGCAGCAGCGATCCTCGTGGCAACTGCCGTCGGCAACCATCCATTCCAGGTCCCGGTGGGTCGCCGCGATCACCTGGATACCCACGGGGACGGTCTCCACCCCGCCCACGCGTTCGATCTCCTTTTCCGGCAACCTAAAGGCGTACCTGCATCTTCGGCGGCTGCCACAGATGCGCAAGGCGGCTTCGCGGAAGAATTCGCTTTCGTCCATGGGATAGATGCCTTAACATACCGCATGTAATTTTTGACTCCTACAAAGAGGACGCGTATCGATGAAAACCCTTCTGGCATTATCGCTTCACCCCGCAAAATGGGCAACTGTGAGATGATGGTCAAGGCGGTGAGCCGCCATGTGGATCAAGCACATCAGCTTCGCCTGCTGCGCTTGTCGGATTTCGACATCCAGCCGTGTCGTGGATGCTACCGCTGCCTTTTCAAGGAATGTGGCTCAAGGACGACTACCCGCTGCTGGTGGACGCCTTGCGGACCGCCGATGCCGTGATCGTTGCCGCGCCAACCTATTTTCTGGGGGCCAACGGGCTGTTGAAAATGGTCCTGGACCGCGGTATCGGGTTGCACCACCATATCGATGGCTTGTGGGGCAAGCCGTCCGTGGGCGTCGCCATTGCCGGCATCATTGGTAAGGAAGGCCAGGCCCTCTTGGATGTGCAACGGTTCCTGAAACTCACCCTGACCGATATGAAGAAAAGCGTCGTCGTTTACGGCGCGCTCCCGGGAGAAGTTTTCATGAATGCGGAAAACGAGGCCGTGGCCAGGGAATTGGGACGGGCGCTTTTTTCCGCAACATCGCCAAAAGACGGCCCTCATTGTCCGCTTTGCGGAGGGGACACATTCCGGTTCATCGATGAGACCCAGGTGCGCTGCATGCTGTGCAGCAACAGCGGCCGCATGCGTATGGAGGGCGGAAAAATTCAATTCATGATCGAAAAGAGCGATCATGACCTTTTTCTCACCAAGGCCAATGTCCTCGACCATAGCGCGTGGCTGAAAGGAATGAAGGACAAATTCCGCCAGCACAAGGATGCGCTTTCCAGCATCGCCGCGACCTATCAGCATGAAGGGGCGTGGATAAAACCACCCAAAAAGAGGCGTAGCGAGAACGCGCGAGAGGAAGAATGAACGGGCCATAGCGCCAAAAATCGGCGGTTTCTCCAGGTCCGATAAAAAGGGGCTGCTGGTTCAGAAGATGGCCGCTAAAAAACTGCACACCTACACCGTTCCCATGATCAAACCGTTTTCCATCGCATTGCGGATATGGGAGAAATATGAATGTTCATTCGTTTCACCGCCCACGTAACCTTTCCCCAAAAACAACAACGGAGAGCCCCATGAAAGATGTCGTTATCGTCAGTGCCTGCCGAACCGCCATCGGTGCGTTTGGCGGAACCCTGAAAACCCTCAACGGCGCCACCCTGGCCAGCATCGTGATGAAGGAAGCCATCCAACGGGCAGGCGTCGATCCGGCCATCATCGACGATGTGCGTTTCGGCTGCTGCCTGGAGCACCACGATACGCTCAACACTACCCGGGTGGCCGCCCTGTTGGCCGGTATTCCCGATACGATCACGGCCGTCACGCTCAACCGGGTGTGCATTTCCGGCATGGAGGCGGTGATTTCCGGCATGGCCATGATTCAGGCTGAAATGGCCGACGTGATCCTGGCCGGCGGTGTCGAGCACATGTCCGGGGTGCCTTTCACCGTGCCCAGTGCCCGTTGGGGCGCGCGGCTGCAGGATCAGGTGTTCGTGGATGCCATGATCCACGCCCTGCACTGCGGATCTTATATTCTGCCCCTGGACAAGCATGCCCCCTTTGATACCACCAGCGCGCCGGCCAGCTATTCTCTCGGCAAACCCTATATCATGGGGCAAACAGCCGAGTTCATCGCCCAGAAATTGGGCATTACCCGCAAGGAGATGGACGAAGTGGCCCTGCGCAGCCAGAACAGCGCCGAGCGGGCCACCAATGACGGATCCTTTGCCGAGGAGATCGTTCCCGTGTCGGTCCCGCGACGGAAGCAAGAGCCGCTCATGTTCAGTCGCGATGAGCACTTCCGTCCCGGATTGACCATGGAGCAGCTCGAAAAACTGCCGCCGGCCTTCGTGCCCAAGACCGGCTTGGTGACCGCCGGCAATGCCTCCGGCATCAACGACGGTGCCGCCGCCATGCTGATCATGTCGGCTGAAAAGGCTGCCGAACTGGGGCTTGCGCCCATCGCACGCATCCGCGCCATCGGCCGGGGCGCCTGTCATCCGGCCTGATGGGACTTTCACCGGTGCCGGCGGTGAATAACCTGATGCAGCGCAGCGGACTGAAGATCGCCGACTTCGAACTGCTTGAAGTCAATGAAGCCTTTGCCGCCCAATACATCGGCTGCGAGCGGGAACTGGGGCTGAACCGCGAGATCACCAACGTCAACGGATCGGGCATCGGTCTCGGCCATCCGGTGGGGGCCACCGGCTGCCGGATCATGGTCACCTTGCTGCACGCCATGAAAAAACGTGGCAACACCCTTGGCCTGGCGACCCTGTGCGGCGGGGGCGGGGTTTCCATGGCGTGTGCGCTGGAAATGATCTGAGCGGCTTTTCAAAAAGCCTCTGATACATCCGCCGGTACCATTCTGGGAAAAATCAAGTAGCGGCGGCGCGCAAGAAATCAAGCCCAAACCACACCCGTGCCGGGATCGTCTTCATCCTCCGATCCCGGCCGTTCAGCGCTGTTTGTGACTTGCCAGCCGGGCCATCCATCCACCGGATGGCCCGGCTGGGCCCGATCGCTTTCCGTCCTACCGAAACCACTGATTCGCCCCTAAACGCCTACTCGCAGGGTGGACAGGGATCGCATTTTTCGATGGCAACGGCTTTGATGACTTCACGGTAGTAAATGGTCCGCGGAAGACCGCCGGTACCGGTAATCCGCCCGTCCGTGATGTGGGAGCGGGCCCACAGTTTCAGGGCGAAGGCGCAGGTGCTGGTCAAACCGGTGAGCATGGGGGCGCCGGAAACCGTTTTCGTGACGCTTGCCGGGGTGCCGTTGAAGGATCCGCCGCCGTCGAGGCCGTGGACGGTGGCGACCGTCCCCTTGGTGTATTGCAGCCCCCAGCGGCGCAGTCGGCCGTTTTCCTGAGCAACATGGATGTCGATATCAAGGGGCGGAATGGCCTCCCATGGGATTACGCCGCACGGATTGATCACCGCCGGGATATCGAAATCGACGGTCGGCGCCCGGTTGTCCAGGGTGACCACCACATCGCATCGATCCGCCATGGCCGGCAGGACGCCGCCCGGCGGGACGGTGCCGTCGCGATAGTCGATATCCGTGGACCCCAGCTTCACCCCATTTTCGTCGAACACTTCGAGTCGCAACACGTATTTGCCCGTGTCGGGTTCGTCCGCCAGGAATACCAGGTCCCCAGCCGGTCCGGATGATACCACAGATAATCGTCGAAGTTGCGGACTTCGAACAGGGCCGGTTCGCCGTTGACCGGCATCGGCCCCAGGGCATGGCTTTCGCTGACGTTGGTCGCCTTGTTCACCCGCGTATCGCTCAGCGGGGTGGTAAGGGGGACGAAATCGTCATCCGGGCTACCCTGTTTGGCCTGGGAAAGCCGGTAGTAGCGTATGGGGGAACCGTCACTGATATCATCACCGAACTGACCATGGATGAACAGACTGCCGCCGAAGGCAGATTGCTGATGGGCGCCTGGGCAAAGAGCCCGTCGGTCTGGTTGATTTTGTAGACCTCGGTGTCGCCGATACGGGTGATGAAGGCCTGCGCGCCCGCCGGGCGTTCCTGGGACTCCCCGCTGCCGCATTCAATTTCCTCATCGTCGATCCACAGATCGATATGCGCGGTGGTCGTGTTCCAGCGGGTGCTGCTGTATGGATCCAGGTAGAGAACCGTCTCCACCCCATCGATCACCTGGGTGATCTTGAAAATGATGTCGGGCCGCCGGTCGAAGCGCAGCCGTCCACGTCTGAAGTGCATCGGCCACCAGTTGAAGCAGCACCGGAAATAGCCGGTTTCATCCGTCATGGTGTCGCAGATCAGTTCCCGGCTGTAGAAGCAGTGGGGCAGCAGAATCCATGGCGGCAGCTTGGCCGTCAGGGTCAGATGGTCCAGGCGGGAGGCCAGGGTTGCATCGAGCGTGCGGAACTCGCCCACGCGTTCGAACGCCGCCTGGGCCACCGTCAGCGTTTTCGCGAGCTGGGGTTGATCCGGCGGCTCCGGCTGCGGGCCGAGCATGGCAACGGTTTGCGGGGGCTCTGGTATCGAGCTCATGCCGAAAGCGGTCTGCCGCACCACGGCTGCCATCTCCTTTTCAAAAACAGGACCGACAGGATCCGGACCGGGAAACGGGTCCGGAGGAAATGGGGGATCCTTGAGCAGTTCGGGAATCTCGAAGACCCGCCGGTCCAGAAGATGCCACCACCACTTTTTGATCAGCGGCCACAGGCACCACTCGCGGTCGACATCGTAAATCTCCACCTTGACGAACGGAACCGGACAGGCGCTGTCGCTTTCCTCCGACAGGCGTTTGCGCACATGCCCGGAAATACAGATGCGCCAGGGAAACAGCGTTTGGAGGATGTCCGACGTCAGGGTCAAATCCGCTTGCAGATAAAACCCTTTGTCTTTTTCCTTCCATTGCCGGGCGCTGAATTTCAGCGCCGCCCCATTGGATCGCCTCGCCATCTGCGGATCCGCCGTGGGGCCGACGACGACCTGCACGTCCGACGGGCGCGACAGCTTCAGCGTGATGGCATAACCGCCCTTGGCGTCGACGGGACCATGGCCGAGAAGCTGACCGCGGATATCAAAGGCGTAGGCGGACAGCTCGACGCGGCCGGCAGCGCGGCCTGATCGGCGGTTTTGATGGTGCCGACGACACGAAATAGACCTGCCCGGTTTACCGGTTTTTTGGATTTCAGTTGCTTCATCACAGCCTCCTTCGGGATTTTGGGGGAGGGGGGACGTCGGTCCGCGGCGATACATCCCGAAGCATCACCGACCGACGTGGATATCAGGTTGCCGGAAATAAATAATTCCGCCATCCTGCTTGTCTTTGTGCCCGTCTACCGCGTTGCCGCCACCGGCACATATTCCCGATATGCACCGGTAGCGGCGCCTTGTAGACGGCCCCAAATCCGGCGCGATCTGGGGGAATTATTTATTTCCGGCAACCTTACTTCTATTAAAAAACACCCGGTGCCCAATATTTCGTGTCGACGACGCAACAGACCATGCGGTTATTCGCTTCAACGGATGCTGGACGTCGCGTTTATCGCAACGGCTTCCTATAAGAACGGTCGGCATCCTCGGGTGAGCATCAGCGGAATTCACGGGAGAATTGAATCGTACTGGCGAACGGTACAACGAAAGCGGGGCGCCAAGGGCAATGAACAGGGTGAATGATACCCAGCATCGCCGATTACTTAGGCGTTGTCTGTGATCTGTGTCACGGCTGAAGCTTGTTGGAAATGGTATTTGTCTTCTTGATCTTGTTTCAAGCATTGGCTAATAAATATTGGTTCCATCCGTTCCATCTTTTTCTCAACCCCGTTAGGTAAATCGGTTTCGCAGCATCGGCTTGTCGTTTGAAGCGGCCAAAAGGAATCTGCCATGGGAACCATTGCCACGCTGGAGAGAATTTTCTGGTTCGACGACCAGGCCCGCCGGAAGCGCTATCCCAATGCGCGGGTACTGGCCGAGCGTTTCGAACTCTCACCCAAAACCGCCCAGCGCTGCATCAATGCCATGCGTGACCGGTTTGGCGCGCCGCTGGAATATCACCCTTCGAAAAGAGGGTATCATTACCTCGACGACTCCTTTGAACTGCCACACTTTCAGATCGGCCAGGAAGAGATCTTGTCCCTGCTGCTGGCCAGGCGACTGCTCTCATCCACATCGGGCGGGTTCATCAGCCGGGACATCGAGCGCTTCAGCCGCAAGCTGATCACCGAAGCGGGTGGATCAGGCTGGCGCCAGACGATATCGACCGGATTTTCTCCGCCACCTGGACCGGCCATGCCCCGGTCAGCGCCGATACCTTCCAATTGATTTCCCACAGCCTTATTGCATCGCGACGGTTGCGTTTCGACTACCGTTCACCGGTCGCCGACCAGCCCATCACACGCACCGTTGAGCCCCATCATCTCCAGTACTACATGGCCTCCTGGGTGCTTACCGCCCGCTGCCTGCTGCGCGGCGGGTGGCGCAAGTTCTACCTGTCGCGCATGGAAGGCTTGCATCTCACGGATGAAACCTTCACGCCGCGGCCGGCGGATCAGTGGAAACATTGCGTTGAAGGGGCCTTCGGCATTTTTCAGGGAGAAAGGACCATCGACGTGGTTCTGCACTTCACCCCGTTTCGTGCCGGCTGGATCCGGGAGCAGTGCTGGCACCCGGACCAGCGGATCATTCCACTGGACGATGGCGGCCTGGAACTGCGCCTGCCCGTGGCCGATTTCCGTGAGATCAAGATGAAAATCCTGCAGTTCGGCGCGACGTGGAGGTGGTTGCGCCGGAGGATTTGCGACGGGAGATTGTTGAGGAAATTGGGAGGATGGAGGAGAAGTATGAGCGCTGATAGCTGATAGGCTATAGGCGAGGGGGAGGGCTGTTAGTTGGTTTGGTTCGTTTGATTGGTTGAAAGACCGTATTTGTGCTCCCACGCGGAGAATGGGAGCAAGGCGAAAACAAACCGAACCAACAGATTTTGGCGGTAGGCGTTCGATATCGAGAAAGTGTCGTGATCCTTTAGAGCAGTTTGCGAAATTCAGTGACCGTCAAACCGGCGTCTTTGACAATACCACCCATGGTGAATGCATTGATGGGATTGTTGCGTGGAACGGTAAGGAAACGTTGTCCATTGGACATAACGATGTGTTTTTTCCCTTGGCGTACAAACAGCAAAGCCTGCTTTTTCCAAGGCTCTGATGGCATGTAAATGGGGGATGCCAGGAACTTTAGGCATGTTCAGATGGCCACATCAATTTCGCGTATATCCGCGTTTTTGATGGATTCGTACAGGGCAGCGAGGTATTCTGTAACCGCATCTTTTATGTTTTCGATGGCTTCGGCCTCGGTTTCGCCCTGAGACCAGCATCCGGGTAATCCCGGGCAATGAACACTGTATCCCTCATCCGTTTTATTTAACACGACTTTGTATTTCATTTGCATTCCATGCTCCAGAGAGTCGAATGAATTGGTACTTAGATCCTAATGTTACTGGTCTATAGTTTCAAGGGAGAACAGATGGTTCGTTCGATCGGTTGGGTTGGTTGGAGAACCCTCTCAAGGAGTGGGCCAACCCATCGAACCAATGAAACCAATCAACCAATAGAAAACTAATCCAATATTTTTTTCAGACCTCGGTCATGTTTTGTCCTACCACGTGTGGTATCCCGTAGTTGGTGGGGATCAGGTGTTTTTGTAGGAGCGGTCCTTGACCGCGACAGTGAATCAACGTTGCCGGGTCCCAGAATGTGCAGCGCAAGACAGATCGTCAACCGAACGTGTTAATCTACCAACTGGTTGGTTTCGATCCCCAGAGCCCTGGATAGAGAGCTCTGGCTATTTTTTCCAGGATGGCCGTGCGATTGTGCGATTGTTGCTGGCTGTTCGTTACATCTGGGACAACGCATCACTGGGTGATGCAGGCGCGTTGGGTAACCTCCTTCTGGGTCAAACCGAGATGTTTACAACAGGTTCTCAGAAGGTTGGCCTATTTATTGATGACCAGTTCGACGACTTCGTGGGGGGATGAGAGACATACCTGTTAAAGGGGTTAATGAATATGATTTACGAGGCTCGCGAAGGTCAAAAGCTTTCTGACCACATAACAAATGTGGCGGGACTTGCAAGCTCTTTTGGAAGAGCTATTGATTGCGAAAGAACAGCTCATATCGCTGGTCTTTTACATGATTTAGGAAAATACACAATGGCGTTTCAAGACTATTTGAAACGGAGTCTGAGGGGCGAAACCGTAACGCGCGGTGAAGTTATCCATGCGTTGCAGGGCGCGAAGTTTGCGGCAGAAAAAATAAAAGATCCTGTAATCGCGGATATCATCGGCAACATTATCGCTACCCATCACGGTGGGTTGTTCGATTGCATCTCGGATGGGGAAAGGACCCTATCCATCAAAACCGATAAGGACGAGGATGTGCTTCATTATGCCGAAGCTGTAAAAGCATTCAGCCCTGCCGTCGATGAAAAAGGACTTGAAAACGAAATTTTCGCTTTTTGCCAAAAAAGCCAAGATAAGCAATTGAATCTGCCTTTTATGCTGCATCTTTTGACGAAATCGATTTATTCCTGCGTTGTGGATGCGGATCGATGCGACAGTGCTATGATGAGCGTCAACGATGCAATACCCGACTGGGCTCAGCTGACCCAACTGCTTGAAAACCATCTGGCTTCCTTTTCTGATGAGAAGGCCATCGATAAAACCCGCAAACGAATTTCGGAGCAATGCCAACAGGCAGCCAATCAACAGCAGGGGGCTTTCACATTATCCGTTCCGACCGGCGGTGGAAAGACCCTATCCGGTTTGCGATTCGCTTTGGAACATGCCAAACGGCACAGCTTGAGACGCATCATTTACGTCATTCCATACCTATCGATTCTCGATCAAACCGCCGCCAAAATGCACGAGATTTTTACAGATGACAACGGCGATTTGATTTTGGAGCATCATTCCAACATCGAATTGCCAGAATCGGACGATGACGCGGAAGAGCACCGTTTGCTGACTTCCCGTTGGGATAGCCCTATCATTTTAACGACGATGGTGCAGTTTCTGGAAACGATTTACAGCAATAAGGCTTCAAGATCCGTAAATTCCACAATATGTCGGAGGCAGTTTTGATTTTTGACGAAATCCAGGCGCTGCCGATAAAATGCGTTCATCTGTTCAACGATGCGATCAATTTTTTGAAAACCTTCGGTAAATCAACCATCCTGCTTTGCACTGCCACGCAGCCTCATCTTAACAAGACGGAGCGCCCAGTACTGTTGTCCGACAAACCGGATGTCGTCAGCATCACACCGCAGGAATCGGAAATTTTTGAGCGGGTTCGCATTGAAAATAAAACTCAACCGGCAATGGATCACGAGCAAATTGCTGCACTGGCAAATCGCCAAATTGAACAGGGAAAAAGCACGCTTGTCATTCTGAATACCAAATCTGATGCCCGTAACGTGTATGAACACTGCAAATCGATGGAATGTGAAAAAGCGTTTCTGACAACCGATCTTTGCCCGGCCCATCGTTTAAGCATTCTTGCGCGATTACGGGAAAATTTACATCCCAAAACCAAACGGCTGACGCTGTGCATCAGCACTCAACTCATTGAGGCGGGCGTGGATGTTTCGTTTGATTGTGTAATTCGGGCAGAAGCCGGCATGGACAGCATTATTCAGGCAGCCGGCCGCTGCAATCGCAACAAGGAAAATTCGGTACCACAGGTGGTATTTGTCGTCGATGTTCAGGGTGAAAACCTCTCACATCTGCCGGAAATTAAAGATGGCAAAGCGGTAACGGCGAGGGTGCTTCATGAAAAACGGGGCCAAGATTTGCTGAGCGATGAGGTGATCAGCCAGTTTTATAAGTACTATTTTTACGAGCAGAAAGATAAAATGGATTACCGTATCAAGGGGGATAAGGCAACGGTTTACAGTTTGCTGAGCAACAACGCATTGGATACAGTTACCTATCGGGACCGCAACAAAGAAACCTACAAAGGGTTGCCCTGTGCTTTTCGAACAGCAGCACAGGCGTTTTCCGTGATTGACGGCGGGCAGACCGGAATTGTGGTCCCTTATGGTAATGCGATGCAACTTGTGGGAGAATTTCAACGCTGTCACGATCCGAGGGAGAAAATGCGTATTTTGCATCGGTTGCAGCAATATTCGGTTTCCGTTTATCCATATATTCTAAAAAAGCTGGAACCAGCACTTTGTGTGGTGGACGCCACATTTTATCTGTTGAGCCCGGATTATTATGATCCAGAAAAATTGGGACTATTGCTTGAACCAAAATTTTCATTTCATTGTGTATAAAAAAGCGCAAACTGGCAGGTAACAGGCGGTGTGTTTCATAATGAGAGGTGCAGTATGGGAAAAAAACGCAATTCAGTGGAATTTAAACTCACGGGACGGTACGCGCTGTTTGCCGATCCTGTCACGCGCGTAGGCGGCGAGAAATTCTCCTATCAGGTGCCAACTTATCAGGCGCTAAAGGGTATTACTGAAAGCATTTACTGGAAACCGACGTTTATCTGGTTTATCGATGCGGTGCGAATAATGAAAAAAATTCAGACCGAATCAAAGGGAATCAAGCCAATAAAAATGAACGACGGAAAAAATGAGCTTTCGTATTACACCTATCTGCGGGATGTGGAATATCAGGTTCTGGCTCATTTTGAGTGGAATGAACATCGCAAAGAGCTTGCCGAAGACCGGAACGAGCACAAACATCACAACATTGCCAAACGTAGCGTCCTGAAAGGCGGGCGACGGGATATTTTTCTTGGAACGCGTGAATGTCAGGGATATGTGGAACCTTGCGTTTTCGGCGAAGGCGAAAGCTTTTACGATCAATACGGTGAACTTGATTTCGGTATTCAGTTTCACGGATACGACTACCCCGATGAAACCGGAAAAAACGAGCTTGCCGTTCGTTTGTGGCGGGCAAAAATGGATAATGGTTATATTGCGTTTCCATTGCCAGGAGATTGTTCACTTAGGCGGGTTGTCCGCAACATGACTGCGAAAGAATTTGAAAACAACCGCAATGTTTCTTTTATCGAAGACGATGTCACCCTAACTGACCTTTTACAGGAGAGTTAAGATGGGCGTTTGGCAGAATCTGGCCAACAGTTATGTTCAAAATGCCGAGGAATTGAAACCAACCTATCCGCTTTCAACCACATCAATTTCCAATAAAACAGATTTTATTGCCGTTATTGTCATTGACGGTAACGGCAAATTCCTTCGTGCCGATAAAATCGAAAAGCAATCAAACATGTCTCGGAATGACTCTGGAAATCCGCTGGTCAACATCACGATTCCGGTTACGGAAAACAGTCTGGGCCGTGCCGGCAAGGTGGCCTGGAATCTTCCGCATCCGCTCTTTGACCAATTCGGATACCTGAAAGGCAAAGGCCGAAAATTCGAATCATATCTTGCCAATCTTAAAGCGTTTGCAGAGTCGGAGTTTGCCACCGAGCAAGTCAAAGCGATTTATCGATACGTTGCAAAAGGAACCGTTGCAGCCGATTTGACAGGGATGAAACCAGCTGAAAAAACAAACATTGTTTTTCAAGTTGAGATTCCCAATCATTCTCCGGCAAAGGTGTGGGAAGATGAAACTGTTTTTGATGGATGGCATAAATACTGTTCGTCGAAAATTTCCGATACTGCATTAGACTATATTTCAGGCCAGGAACAAGCCATCGCGACCTTCCATCCCAAAAAAATAAGCAATAGGTCAGGTAATGCAAAATTGATATCCGCGAATGACGATCAGAACTATACTTTTCGTGGCAAGTTCAGCAATTCTTCTCAGGCATTATCCATCGGCTATGAGACCACCCAACAAGCCCACCAGTTTTTACGGTATCTCATCAACGATCGAGGGTATTACTGTGGTGAGCAGGTTATTTTATCTTTTACAATCGATTCAACGGAAAATACATTGCCTCCTCCTTTACAGGACACAAAAAGTATTTGGGACATGATGCAGGAATCGCAGAAAAAGACCGACAGCGATACACAAATTGCGCTTCGCGCCGAGACTGGCTTCGATTACGCAAATGCGCTGAAACAAGCATTTGCCGGCCTCAAATACAGAAAGGTTTTGGCTCACCATACCAAAACGGCAGTACTTGCGTTGGATGCAGCTACAACAGGGCGGCTATCCATCACCTTTTACCGGGAGTTGGAACGAAGCGAATATCTTAAAAAAATATCCGATTGGCATAGCGGCTGTAAATGGAAACTACAATTCTGGGACAAAGAGAGTAAAAAATATGTTCGGTATGTTGGTGCACCATCGGTGGATAAAATCATTGAGGTGGTTTACGGCAAACCTCGTAGCGGGAAGGATGAAAGCTATACGAAAATAAAAAAGGCGGCCAGGGAGCGGTTGCTCCGCTGTATTTTCGATGGCGAAAAGATCCCGCTTGATTATGTAAACGCGGCAGTGCGGCGGGCATCCAACCCAATGGGGACTGCTCAAGAAGGTAACTTCGAGCGTGGAGGTTTTACACAAATCGTATCCGTGGCCTGTGCATTGGTCAGAAAGTATTATCAACAACACAACGGGGAGGGTTACCAATTGAGTATCGAAGCCGACAGAAAAGACAGGGATTACCTTTACGGCCGCTTGCTTGGCGCGGCGGATAAACTGGAGGAATACGCCCTATACAAAAAAGAGAAAGGGCGCATTGTCACGGCGGCCATTCGGCATATGCAGGCCTTTGCCCAGCGTCCGTTCAGAACATGGCAGACGATCCATGGCTGTCTTAATCCGTATATCCAAACCGTGAAGGGTAGTTATGCCTTTAATGAAATCCAGGCAGTGATGAATCGGTTTGAACCCGGTGACTACGAAAAAGATTTCCCCCTGAACGGTTCCTACCTAATCGGATACTATCACGAGCGAGATCACATCGACACCCTTGCGGGGAAGACCTCAAACACGCGTCAATCAACCGATGGCACAGAAACGGAGGAAAACAATGACTGATACCAAAACGCTCTCAAATAAAATTGATTTTGCGGTGGTTATTTCCGTGAAGCGGGCCAACCCCAATGGCGACCCGCTCAACGGCAACCGTCCCCGCCAGACCTATGACGGTTACGGCGAAATCTCGGATGTTTGCCTTAAACGCAAAATTCGCAACCGCTTGCAGGACATGGGCGAATCCATTTTTGTCCAATCGGACGATAACCGAGTTGATGAGTACCGTTCTTTGAACGCGCGTTTTGCCGCTGCAAAAATCTCAAAAGACAAAACAAGAGAAAGCGTGTGCAAGAAATGGTTCGATGTCCGCGCATTTGGTCAGGTGTTTGCTTTTAAGGCCAAGACAAAAAAGAAAACAGAAGAAGATGGTGAGGACAGCGGCAGTGTTTCCATCGGGATTCGGGGTCCCGTAACCATTCAGAGTGCATTCAGCATCGAGCCGATTATTCCCGATAGTTTGCAAATCACAAAGAGCGTCAACCTTGAAACCGACGAGAAAGAGCCAGATAAAAAAGGTGCGGATACCATGGGCATGAAACATCGCGTCGATAAAGGAATTTATGTTACCTACGGCGCTATCAATACGCAACTTGCCAGTAAAACGGATTTTTCAGATGAAGACGCCGACAAAATCAAATCGGCATTGCAAACGCTTTTTGTCAACGATGTCTCCGCCGCACGGCCTGAAGGGAGTATGGAAATCGTGAAAGTCCTTTGGTGGAAACATAACAGCCCCAGCGGGCAATATTCCTCGGCCAGGGTTCACGGAGCGTTACGAGAGCTTATAGAAAAAAAGAAAGATGGAACATACGATTCCGATGAACTGAGAAATAAATTAAAAGATCTTGAACTGCAAGAGCTTGGCCAATTGGAGGGCGAGGCGTTGCAAGCGCTTTGCAAATGATTGTATGCGCCGGAGACGCTGTACTGGAAGAATTGATATAATCATACGCTTCTCTTTTGATACCAATACGTTAGGTTGAACAATGCTCACCTTTCTGAAAAACCTCGACAACGACCTCAAAAAAGCCCTTTTAATCCAGCTCCGCAACCTGTGGACCCACACCTCGACGGCCATCGAAGGCAATACACTCACGCTGGGGGAAACCGCGTTTGTCATCGAAGAAGGATTGACCATCGCCGGCAAACCCCTCAAGGATCACCAGGAAGTCGTCGGCCATGCCAGGGCCATCGATCTTGTCTATGCGTGTCTGGAGCAGGGGCGGACATTTGCCGAGGCGGATCTGTTCGCCCTGCACCGGGCCGTGCAGACGGAGGTGGTCGTCGATGTTTACAAACCGGTTGGCGGGTGGAAGAAGGAACCCAACTCCACGGTGGGTGTTGTCAATGGCAAGCAGGTTATTTTTGATTATGCCCCGCCCGTTGATGTGCCGGCCCTGATGGCGGAATGGTTCCGGTTGTTTGCCGAGCAATGCCGGACAATCGTCCAGGGAGATTGGCAGCAGGCGCTGAATGCCTATGCTCACCTGCACATCGCTTTCGTGCGTATTCATCCCTTTTTCGACGACAATGGCCGGCTGGCCAGGCTGGTGGCCAATTTTCCGGTGCTTAAGGCGGGACTACCACCGATCATCATCCCCAGGGAGCAGCGCAAGGCGTATATCGATGCGCTGTCGGAATACCACCATGCCGTCGGACAGATTCGGGCCAGTGATAATTTGGTGCCACAGTCGGACAAACTGGAACCCTTTATCGAATTTTGCCGGCAGTCATGGCACGCATCGATTGAGCTGGTTGAGGAGGCTCAAAAAAAACAACAATCGCGACGGGAATAATGCGGTTACACCACATGCTCCAGAACCTTGACTTCTTTTTCAAGTCGGTCACCAAGGTTCATTTTTACCATTTCGGTGTCGTAATGGGTCTGAATGCCGGTCCAGAATTCGACGGAGGTACCGAAATAGCGCGCCAGGCGCAGGGCCGTGTCGGCGCTGATACCGCTTTTACCACTGCAGATCTTGCTAATGCGCATGGCTGGAACGCTGATGTCCTTGGCCAGACGATATTGACTGATACCCATGGGCTTCAGGAATTCTTCAAGAAGAATCTCGCCGGGGTGAATGGGGGGGAAATCTCTCATGGTGATACCTCAGTGATAGTCGACGATTTCGACTGCATGAACACCATCCTGGTGCCAGTTAAAACAGATTCGCCATTGCTGGTTGATGCGAATGGCGTGTTGGCCCGCTCGGTCACCGCTCAACATTTCCAGTCGATTGGCAGGCGGGATGCGCAAGTCGTCCAGGGATGCAGCATGATGAAGCATGGTCAATTTTCTTGCGGCCAGTCGCTGAATATCCTGGGGCAATTTCTTTGAAAAACGGCCGTGGAAAACATTTTCGGTTTCCTTACATCTAAACGATTTTATCATTGTGACGAATAGTAAACCACTAAGATATTATCGTCAAGGTTTATTATGTATTCTGAATCCGACCTTCTGCCACTATCCGCTCTCCAGCATATCTGCTTTTGTGAACGGCAGTGCGCCCTGATTCACATCGAGCAGGTGTGGCTGGAAAACCGCTTCACCGCCGAGGGGCGCCTCCTGCATGAGCGGGTGGATACGAGCAAAAGTGAAAAGCGACGGGATGTTCGTATTGCTTTTGGTCTGCCGTTGCGGTCATTGCGCCTGGGATTGGTTGGCCGAGCGGATGTGGTCGAATTCCATCGCCAAAAGACACCGGAGGGGAAGACCATCTGGCAGCCGTTTCCCGTGGAATTCAAGCGGGGAAAACCAAAGAAGGACAACTGCGACAAGATCCAGCTTTGCGCCCAGGCGCTTTGCCTGGAAGAGATGCTTGCTTTTCGGATCGATGACGGGGCGCTCTTTTATGGCAAGACCCGACGCCGGCAGGATATTTCATTCAGTGAAGCGTTACGCCAGGAAACCGAGCAGATGGCAACGCGGCTGCACGCGCTCTTCGATGCGCGACGGACCCCGCCGCCGGTTTTCGACAAACGTTGTCCCAGCTGCTCATTTATCTCCTATTGCCTGCCGGAGAAGTTGGACGGCAGCCGATCCGTGAGCCGATATCTTGACTCGATCCGAGGGGGGAAATGAAGAAACACCTCAATACCCTGTTTGTCACCACTCAGGGAGCCTATCTGAACAAGGAAGGCGAGACGGTTGTTGTTTCCGTAAACCAGGAGAAGAAACTCCAACTGCCCATCCACACCCTTGACGGGATCGTCTGTTTCGGACGTGTGCTCTGCAGCCCCTACCTGATGGGGTTTTGTGCGGATCGCGACGTGGCCATCAGTTTTTTGACCGAGCATGGCCGTTTTCTAGCCAGGGTCCAGGGACCGGTATCGGGCAATGTTCTCCTGCGTCGGGAGCAGTACCGACGGGCGGACAGCCTGGAGGCGTCCGCGCAGATCGCCCACAGTCTTCTCATTGGTAAACTGGCCAATTCACGGATGGTGCTGCAGCGTGTGGTTCGCGATCATGGGGACAAGGTGAATGCAACCGAGATCAGTGCTGCATCGGATCACATTGCGGCACTGCTCAAGAGTGTCGGATCGGAGGTTCCGCTGGATTCGCTCAGGGGGATGGAGGGAGACGCGGCGCGTGTCTATTTCGGTGCCTTTGATCATCTCATTGTTGCCAAGCAAAACGGATTTTCATTCCATGGTCGCAACCGTCGGCCGCCGCTCGATCCGGTCAACTGCATGCTGTCGTTTGTGTATACGCTGCTGCTTCATGACGTGCGCTCGGCCCTTGAATCCGTCGGACTGGACTCGGCCGTGGGATATCTGCATCGCGACCGGCCCGGTCGTCCCGGTTTGGCCCTGGATATGATGGAGGAGTTCCGGCCGGTGATTGCGGATCGACTGGTCCTCTCGCTGATCAACCGTGGCCAGGCTTCTAAAAAAGACTTCTCCACCCAGGAGACCGGTGCCGTGACCATGGGCGATGAATTGCGCAAGACCGTTTTGGTGACCTACCAGAAGCGCAAGCAGGATGAGATTTTTCATCCGTTTCTGGAGGAGAAGGTCACCGTGGGGTTGCTGTTCAGCACCCAGGCCCTTCTTTTGGCCCGTCATCTGCGGGGCGACTTGGATGCTTATCCCCCATTTGTCTGGAGGTAGATGCCATGATGGTTCTGGTGAGTTACGATGTGTCGACGGTCGAAGACGAAGGGCCGGGGCGTTTGCGCCGGGTAGCCAAGATCTGCAAAAATTACGGCCAACGGGTCCAGTATTCGGTTTTCGAGTGCATCGTCGACCCGGCCCAATGGACCGTTCTCAAACAAAAACTGATCGATCAGATCGAAGCCGAAACCGACAGCCTCCGGTTTTATTTTCTTGGCGCCAATTGGCGAAACCGGGTGGAGCATGTGGGCCTGGAAAAAAGTTTTGATCAGGAAGGACCGCTGATCGTTTGAACGGTCTGCGAACCCCAAGTTCGCATGATTTTACAGGCGGGTTCGCAAGGTGAGATACCTTGTTGGTTTTCATACATATTATGGATTGAGCGCATTCATGGATGAGAACTTTATCGGTGAGAAATTCGGGCTTCGCATATAAATCCCATTCCCACCGTATAAAAACGGCAGGTTAGGAAGGAACGGTCGCCCCTCCTGCAGGGGCGTGGATTGAAACCCTTCAAACGTGGCAGCTTGTTGGTGATTCCTGGGTCGCCCCTCCTGCAGGGGCGTGGATTGAAACAAATCTTTTTTTGCATTTAATGTAATTTCACCGAGGTCGCCCCTCCTGCAGGGGCGTGGATTGAAACAATGAACCAGGCGTAATCCTCTATCCCATGACCAGTCGCCCCTCCTGCAGGGGCGTGGATTGAAACTTTCAAGTATAGGCGTGATCGCCAATTCCAACGGTCGCCCCTCCTGCAGGGGCGTGGATTGAAACCGTCTGGTTGCGCGACCATGATAGTATAGTCAACGTCGCCCCTCCTGCAGGGGCGTGGATTGAAACACCAACCTCTTCAGTAAGAATTGACATCCCGAAAAAGTCGCCCCTCCTGCAGGGGCGTGGATTGAAACTGCCATCCTATCGTTACCAGGACAGAAGACGGTGGTCGC
This sequence comes from Desulfosarcina cetonica JCM 12296, assembly GCF_001311845.1. Taxonomy (GTDB): domain Bacteria; phylum Desulfobacterota; class Desulfobacteria; order Desulfobacterales; family Desulfosarcinaceae; genus Desulfosarcina; species Desulfosarcina cetonica. Next base: position 18,451 of record NZ_BBCC01000123.1, read on the forward strand.
CCCTCCTGCAGGGGCGTGGATTGAAACATGGCGTTTTGGAAACGGTGGTATCGCCGATATAGTCGCCCCTCCTGCAGGGGCGTGGATTGAAACTAAATTCTCTGAACGCATAAGGGCTTTGCGACCGAGTCGCCCCTCCTGCAGGGGCGTGGATTGAAACGATGAAACAGTGCTGAGAAGAGCCCTTAACACCATGTCGCCCCTCCTGCAGGGGCGTGGATTGAAACAACAATGATCCTTATCCTTCACACAATTTGTCCAGTCGCCCCTCCTGCAGGGGCGTGGATTGAAACATTAACAAGTGTTTTAACAGCGTGGTAAGATTTTGTCGCCCCTCCTGCAGGGGCGTGGATTGAAACAATGAAACAGTGCTGAGAAGAGCCCTTAACACCGTCGCCCCTCCTGCAGGGGCGTGGATTGAAACTCAGAATCAGAAGAACCATCAACAGAACGGTCACGTCGCCCCTCCTGCAGGGGCGTGGATTGAAACTGGAAAAAAAAAGAGTAATGGTGAACCCTATACCGTCGCCCCTCCTGCAGGGGCGTGGATTGAAACAATTTATTAGCTATACCAGTTAGTTGAGAAGATAGTCGCCCCTCCTGCAGGGGCGTGGATTGAAACCATGGCACCGTCAAGACCTTCGTCCTGGACGCAAGTCGCCCCTCCTGCAGGGGCGTGGATTGAAACTTATTTTAAATGTTTGTATTTATGCGTTAAAGGGAAG
>NZ_BBCC01000124.1 GCF_001311845.1 Desulfosarcina cetonica JCM 12296
CGTGCGGCCGTCCACCTGCCGGACGACCCGTACACCCTGGCCGCCGCCAGGGCATCGGTCATCCGGCGGCCCAGGGCGCCGTCATCCTGGTTGATCAGCAGAATCTCGGTATCCCCGGCGCCCATGGTTTTGAGAACATTTTCCTGAACCAGGGTGATCACCACCACAAGCACGGCGGGCATGACGAAGAGCACCAACAGCCCGGCCCGGTCCCGCAACAGGACGAGCAGTTCCTTCTGCACGACGGCCATCAACGACAGCATCTTACCCATCCCTCAGGGCTTTGCCGGTCAGTTGCAGGAAAAGCGCTCCCAAGTCGGCGGCGCCGGTGCTGCCGGCCAGCAGCCGATCCACCGTGTCCTGGGCCAGGATGCGGCCCTGGTCCAGGATGGCCACGCGTGAGCAGAGCCGTTGGGCCTCCTCCATGTAATGGGTGGTGTAGAGCACGGTGGTGCCCCGGTCGCGAAGGGTCTTGATGCGTTCCAGGATCAGCTCCCGCGACTGGGGGTCGATGCCCACGGTGGGTTCGTCCAGAAACAGGAGCCGGGGCTCGTGCAGCATGCCGACGGCCAAATTGGCGCGGCGTTTCATCCCGCCGGAAAACGTGCGCACCGGCTGATCCGCGCGATGGTCCAGGCCCACCGCCGCAAGCGTTTCCGCAATGCGCCCGTGCAGCCGGTCACCGTGTAAGCCCTGCAGTTTGCCGAAAAAACGCAGGTTCTCGCGGGTTGTCAGCATGGGGTAGAGTGCGATGTCCTGGGGCACCAACCCGATCATGCGGCGGATGGCGCGTTTCTTTTGATGAAGATCCAAGCCCTTGACCGTCACACTGCCGGCCGCGGGTGGCAGAATCGTGCTCAGGATGGAGATGGCGGTGGTCTTGCCGGCCCCATTGGGCCCCAAGAGGCCGAAAATCTCACCCTCATGGAGCGTCAAGTCGAACCCGTCCAGCGCCGGCCGGGAGGCACCCGGATAGCGATGGGTCAACTGGCGGGCCACCAGGGTCATCGGCGCCATGGGTCAGTTCGGCAAACGGGCCGTGATATAGGCCGCCAGGGTATTGATGGACTGAAGGGCCGCGCGGGCCTCGTTCTTGTCCTTGATGGAGATGCCGAAGTGCTGCTCCACCTGGTAAACCATTTCCAGCGCGTCGATGGAATCCAATCCCAGGCGGTCGCCGAAAATCGGCTCATCGTCGTCGATGGCTTCCGGGGAAATGTCCCGGATGTTCAGCTCGGTCACCAGAATCTGTTTGAGTTGGTTTTGCAGGTTCATGGTCATCCTTTGATCCGTTGCAGGAGTTCCCGGTAAACCGCCGCTTCACCGTCGGCGCAGACTTGCAACAGGTCCGCCATGGCGTCGTAATTGTCGTCCGCCGATGCCCGGCCCTTGCAGATGCGTCCGCCGATCACGGCGAACTTGCGCCAATGGTCACCCACCGCGGTCATGGTGTGGGAGAGGTCCATCAGGCGCGGCAGGGCCAGCAGTTCCGCCGCCTCTTGCAAAAAGGCGGCGAACATGAAGCGGAAGCCGGCCCCGCCGGTACCCAGCTCCTCTTGCATGCGGATCAGTTGGCCGACGTACAGGATCGCCCGCTCTTCTCCGAGCTTGCGGGGCCATTGCCGCACCTGGCGGGCGAGATAGCGGATGCCGCGGATGCCGATCAGCGGTACCGGCGTGCTCAACATGCGCCGGCACACCTCGCGGATGCCCTGGCGGGCGGGAATGGCCAGATCGACCGTACCCGGTGCGCTTTCCACGTAATACATGGCCCCCTTGGGCGCCAGGGCGCCCTTGGCAAAGCGGGCCTTCCCGAGATCCTTGCGGCTGCAATGCTCCAGGTCGGGAAAGACCGGGTCGCTGATGGTGTACTGGTCGGCCGACTTGCCGCAGACCACCAGGTTGTGCATGTTGAAGTGGAAACGAAAGGCCGGCGGGAAATAGGGCAGCCAGTAGCCGCCGGTGCGGCAGGCCACGGGAACCCCCTGGGCCAACATTTCATCCAGGGCGTCCATGGCCTTGTGGGGATCCCTGAATTTTTGCCACCGCACCCGGCAGCCCAGCCGACGCGTGACCCGTTTGACAATGCCGCCCACCTCGCAGCGATAGGTGGTCAGGGGCAGCCCGTTGACGCGAATAAATGGCAGGTAGGCGAAAAAGAGGCCCGAACCGATGCCGAAAGCCATGGCTTCACTGATGTCGAGGCCGTAATGGCGCAGCAGGTTGGCGCACACCCCGCTTTCGCAGTGCGCCGCTTGGCGGTGGTCGAAATCGATGTGAAGCGTTGCGGATACATTGTCGGTCAACGGGGCCGGCCTTTCCTGGGGATTAACGGTTGCGGGATCCAGGCCCGTGGGCCTCGGGGACCGATTTCAGGGCCTCAACGGAAATGTCGAACACGTCGGCATAGCGGCCGAGTGTCGTCGTCGGCAGTCGCCGGAACGCGCCGGGTTTCAGGTGCAGCCAGACTTTGATCCGGGAGAGGCCGGCATATTTGGCCAAAAGTCCCGTGTCCATTTGATGCACGGCCATGTGGTAGGCCAGCGGGCTGGCCTTGCCGGCATGAACGCTTGCCAGGCAGCGGTAATCGATTGATCGATCTGCTCCCAGGCCTGGCGGTTGGCGATGTTCTTGGGTTCCCAGCCGGCACTGCCGGTCAGCACATAGCGCCCCTGATCGTCGATGGCGTAGCACACCTCGCGGCGGTCATCGGTGATCATGCCCCGATCCTGGGGCACCTCTTCGATTTTCATGGCGTGCCTCCCCTCTTCGTTTCTCAAACAGCCGCTCAGACCACGGTCAAATGCATAAAACAGTGCGAAAACCGCCCGCTCTCCGGGATGAAGCAGAGCAGCCGCTGGCCGGGCGATAGCCTTCCGGAAGTAAACAAGGCCTCCAGAATAATATAAATAGAAGCGCAGCCGGTATTGCCCGTATCTGCCAGGTTGGTGAACCAGCGGTCCTCGGGAATTTCGAATCCGATGGCCGCCATGCCGTCGTAGAACTTACTCCGGAAATAGGCTGACGAGTAGTGCGGCAGGAACCAGTCCACCGCATCGGTTATAAGCCCGTGCTTCCGGATGCAGGCCGCCAGGGTGCGCTGCATGGTGGCAACGATGTTTTCGTCCAGCTGCCGGATGTCCTGCTTGACCGCCATCAGGCACTTTTTGTCGGCTGCAGCGATCTTCTCGACCTCGCGCCAGCCGGTCACCCGGCCGTCCTCTGCCTTGATGCCGCCGCCATACATGCAGGTGGCCAGCTCGCCGGCGTAGGAGAGGTGGTCGATCCAATCCACCCGCAGGGAGATCCCCGAGGGATTCGGCGCGTCGGTCAGAAGCGCCGCGCCGGCACCGTCGGAAAGCATCCAGCGCAAAAAATCCGTGTCAAAGGCCAGATTGGGCCGCCGGGCCACATCGGTGTCCGGAATCGCCGTGGGGTTGAAAAACGCGGCGCGCATGAACGAGGAGGAGAGCTCCGAGCCCACACTGACCGCGTTGGCGCTCATCCCCGTGGCCACGTTCATGAAGGCGAATTTCATGGCCGTCATGCCGGAGATGCAGATTCCGGCCGTGGAGACCGCCTCCACCGGCGGCAGGCCCAGCTCCCCGACGACCATGAGCGCATGACCGGGAAAAAGCAGATCCGGGCTGGTGGTGCCGCAGCACAGGCATTGGATGTCGGCCAAGTCGAACCCGTCGTTTGCCTGGACCAGGCCGCGTACGGCGGTGGCGGCCAGCTGGGCATTGGTGTGGGTGAGATGCCCGGTTTCGCGATCGATGGCATAATAGCGCTTGAGAATCCCGTTATTTTTAAGGACGATCCGCTTGGCCCGCGAGGGAAGCCCATCCACCTGCCCCAGAACCGCCTCGATCGTGTCGTTGGTCACCGGCTCGCCGGGCAGGAAGGCCGACAGCCGATTGATGTATACACTCATGCCGCACATTCCTTTCCACCATGGGCGGCTGCCGAATGCACATGCGCCAGACACGCTTCCAGAAGCGCCGCATAGCATTGGTAGAACCGTTCTTCCGCCATCCGGGTGGCGGTCACCGCATTGGTAAAGGTGTAGTAGTCCAGGTTATGGATGCGGATCTTTTCCGCCATGCGCCGATGGAGCGGCGTGCCGGGAAGGGGCGTCAGGATGGCCGGAATGGGCAGGTCGATACCGCTCTGGTCGATAAAATCACCCAAGCGGTCGAACTCGGCTTGCGTGTAATCCGGAGAGACGATGAAATCGCCCACGATGCGAATGCCCAGATCCTTGAGAATCCGCGTGGCGGCAATATTGGTGGCCACGGTGTTGCGTTTGTCCAGCATTGTCAGCCGCCTGTCGCTGATCTCCTCGAAACCGATCACCGCCACGCGTAGGCCGGCCTGTTGCCACAGGGCGAACAGGTCTGGATGGCGCACCACCGTATCCGAGCGGACATCGGCCACCAAGGGGGTCTTTATCCCGGCAGCCATGAACTGGCGGGCCAGATCGGTGGCCAGGGTCACATTGCCGAAGGTGTTGGCGTCCACCAGGCGGATGGTGTTGACATCCCCGATGGCCTGCACATCCCTGACCACCGCCGCGTTGCTGTGCAACAGGTAGCGGCCGCCGGCCATGTTGGGGATGCAGCAGAAGGCGCAGCCATGGGTGCAGCCGAAGGCCGAGGCCACGAAACCGGTTTTGCCGCCCACGCCGCTCATCACATAGGTGTCGCGGTGCTGGCGCACCAGATCGTAGCGCGGTGGACAGTCGTCCACCAGATCGGCGGCGGAATAACACCGAGGTGTAAATGCACCGGGCTTGCCGTCGTGAACGTTGAGGATGCCGGCCACATCCGGCGGCCGTCCGGTTTCGATGGCGTCGATCAACTGCCGGAAGCTGAGCTTGCCCAGCCCGACCACCACGTGATCGACGAAGGGCCGGCTGAAGAAAAACGGGTCGCAGGAGGCATGATGACCGCCGATCACCACGACGGCGCCGAAACGGGCCTTGAGGGCTTCGGCGAGGGCCAGCACCGTGTTGGCCTCACAAGTCACGCCGGTCAGACCGACCACATCGGGTGCAAAGGGCAACTTTTCCGATGACAGCGCCTCGGGATCGGCCTTGAGATCGGCAATGAAAACCGCATGGCCGGCAAGATGGCCCGCCACGGTCTCGAGGCTGAGCGGCTCGCCGCGAAAAATCATCTTGATGCCCGCGATCCCGTACCGCTCCTCGGGGATGCTGCGCCCGCAATTGGGCGGATTGACCAGTAAAATATTCATTTAGATCAGGATCCTTACGTTACCAGTAGAGCCGCTCACAATATCGAACCTTGATAAAAAAATCAACTCCAAATATAAAATTGGCAAACCGGCTTGTCCTGCCCCACCATCGATGATAGAGCGAGCCCTCATCGTTCAGAACGTTTTATCCACGAGGAAGTCGTTTCGATGAACACCGTCAAGAAAAACCCCATGTTCCTCTACCTGGTGGTTCTCACGATTGGCTCGACGGTGGGGTTGCAGTCCTGGACGACCCTGTTCAACAATTTTGCCGTTGAAGTCGCGCACCTGGATGGTGACGCTATCGGCCTGATCCAGTCCATCCGTGAAATTCCCGGCTTCCTGGCCCTGTTAGCCATTTTGGTGACACGGGTCATCCCCGAGCACCGTCTTTCGGCCATCTCGATCTTCCTGCTCGGTCTGGGAATCGCCATCACCGGCTGGCTGCCGTCCCTGGCCGGGTTGACCCTGACCACGCTGTTGATGAGTTTCGGGTTCCATTATTATGAAACCACCAACATGTCCCTGACCCTTCAGTATTTCGATCGCCAGACCGCGCCATGGGTATTCGGCAAGCTGCGCAGCATTTCGGCGGCATCGAGCATTTTCGCGGGCGTGTTCATCTTCTTCATGGCATCCGTTCTGGATTTCACCGGAATCTACCTGATCATCGGCAGCCTGATCATGGTGGTGGCCCTGTGGGGCTTCACCCGTTCACCGGCCAGCACCGACACGGTCCCCCAGCACCGGCGCATGATCGTCCGGCGCCGCTACTGGCTGTTCTACTTTCTGACGTTCATGGCCGGTGCCCGCCGCCAGATTTTCGTTGCCTTCTCGGTGTTGCTGCTGGTGCAAAAATTCGGCTATTCGGTTCAAACGGTAACGGTGCTTTTCGTGGTCAACAACATGATCAACTACTTCCTCAGCCCCATGATCGGTCGGGCCATCGTCCGTTTCGGCGAACGACGGGTACTCACCCTGGAGTACGCCAGCCTGGTGTTCGTTTTTCTGGCGTACGCGTTCACCGATTCACGTTGGGTCGTGGGCGGGTTGTACATCCTGGACCACATCTTTTTCAATTTTTCCGTGGCGATTAACACTTTTTTCCAGAAGATGGGCGATCCCCAGGATGTGGCGCCGACCATGGCCGTGGGATTCACCATCAACCACATTGCCGCCGTTTTCCTGCCGGCCATCGGCGGCTACTTTTGGATCCTGGATTACCGCATTCCATTTATCGCCGGTGCCATCATGGCCCTGGTTTCCCTCTCGGCCGTTCAGTTGATCCGGCTCCCCGCCAAATGAATCGCCTTCATCGAACCCACCGGAAGATCTAAACTTTTTGACCTTCATCAATATTAAGGATATATCCATAAAATGGATGTCTCCCATGGATTTCCGTTGTTCGGGCTTCTGGCGTTTACGTTGATGCTGGCCGCTTGGCTTTGGAAGAGCCTTGTCAACCAGCGCCGGCTTGAAAGGCGCCTGACAGACCTTCGCCACCGGGAACAGCGGTTGCACCAAATGGTCGCGTCATTGCCCGATCCCACCTTTGCCGTCGACGACCAAAGCCGGGTCATCCTCTGGAATGCCGCCCTGGAGCGGCTCACGGGGATACCGGCCACGGCCGTGCTGGGCAAGGGTACCTACGAATATGCGCTTCCGTTTCACGGTGAGCGGCGTCCAGTCATGATCGACCTGGTCAATCACTGGGACGATGCCATTGCCGGCCGATACAGCAACCTGTTGCGCCTGGACGATCGACTGGTCGCCGAAATCGTCACCCACACCCCGCCCTTGGACGGACGATACCTCAGAATCGTGGCCGGGCCCCTTCGCGATGAAGCCGGAAGGATTGTCGGTGCCATCGAAAGTATCCAGGATATCACCTCCCGCCGCATGAGCCTGAAAGTGCTCGAGGGTCGCGAGGAACTGCTGCGCGTATTGGTGGGTCATATGCCCCTGGCCGTGGCCATGTGCGACCGTCAGATGAAGTACCTTTATTACAACCGCCGCTGGATAAGCGATCTCGGCCTTCCCGACGCCAATTACATCGGGCGTTCCCATTACGACGCCATGGACACCGTTCCCTACCATTGGCGGGCCCAGCATGCCCGCTGTCTGAACGGAGAGACGATCGAGAGCCAGGCGGAACCCTTTACCCGGGCGGATGGGCGTGTCGAGTGGTTGAAACGGATCATGCACCCCTGGCGCACCGCTGAAGGCGGGGTCGGCGGGATCGTTTTTCTCAAGGAAGTCATCACCGCCGAAAAACGGGCCGAACAGGCCGCCCAGGAAATGGACCGCCGGCTGCAAGCCATCGGCAACAACCTGCCTGGGGGCGTCCTTTTCCAGCAGCACATTCGTCCCGATGGATCGCGGCAATTCACCTATATTTCGCAAAACATCGAAAAACGCCACGGTGTCACCGCTGCGGCGGTCATGGCCGATGCCAGTCTATTCTTCCAGCATGTGGTTCCAAAGGATCTTGAGCGGTTGGCCCGGGCCGAGGCCCGGGCCAGCCAAACGCTCGCGGTACTGGACGAAACCGTTCAGTACTATCGCAAATCCGGCAAGACGGGTTGGGAACGGATCGTTGCCCAGCCGATCGTATCGGCCGACGGAGGCATCCTCTTCGACGGCATGTTGCTGGATATCACCACCATCAAGGTGGCCGAAACGAACTTGCGGCTCATGGAACATGTGCTGCAAAACAGCCCGGCGGTGCTATTCCGCTGGCTGCCGGCCGAAAACTGGCCGGTGGATTATGTTTCCGAAAACGTCAACCAGTTCGGCCATTCCGCCCAGGCCCTGATCTCCGGCGAAATCACCTACACCGCGCTGGTGCATCCGGACGACCGCTCCCGTGTGGAGCGCGAGGTGCGCCAATACGCAACCGTCGGCACCCATCATTTTCAGCAGGAATACCGCATCTTGACCCCGTCCGGCGAGACCCGCTGGGTGGACGATCGCACGGTGATCGAGCGGGATCAGGATGGCGGCATCACCCATTTTATGGGGGTTGTCATCGATATCACCGACCGCAAGCAGGCTCAGCAGGAGATCGTTCGCCGGCGGCTGTTTCTGGAATCGGTGCTTCACCATGCCCCCGATGCCATCATCACCCTGGATGCCCGGAACCGGGTGGTGGACTGGAATCCCGGCGCCCAGACCCTTTTCGGTTATACCCCGGCGGAGGCCATCGGCCAGTCGCTCGCCGATCTTGTAACCCACGGAGACGACGAACTCCAGTCCGCCATAACGCAGAACTTTCAAATGGCTATCTCCGGTACACGGGTGGAGCCCACTGAAACGGTACGCTATCACAAGGATGGACGCGCCGTGGATGTCATTGCCGCCGGTTCGCCCATTGCTATCGACGGCGTCCTGGCCGGCGTGGTGGCGATGTACACCGACATCACGGCCCTTAAGAAGGCGGAGAGCGAACTGCGGCGCAACGAACGCATGTTGCGCCTGGTGCTGGATACCATTCCGGTGCGGGTTTTCTGGAAAGACCGGGAATGCCGCTACATGGGCTGCAATCGGGCTTTTGCCGAGGATGCCGGTTTTCCGAACCCAGCCAGCTGATCGGACGCGACGATGATGCCATGGCCTGGACGGCGCAGGCGGCCGCCTATCGCAGCGACGATCGGGCGGTCATGGCAGCCGGCACGGCCCGGCTCGACTACGAAGAGCCCCAGACAACGCCCGAAGGCAACACCATCTGGCTGCAGACCAGCAAAGTGCCCATGCGGGACCGTCACGACAATGTCATCGGCCTTTTGGGGACCTACCAGGACATCACCGACCGCAAGACGGCGGTGGAGGAGTTGCAGCGTTTGCGCAACTACCTTTCCAACATCATCAACTCCATGCCGTCGGTCCTCGTGGGGGTCGATCGAGAGGGCCGGGTGACCCAATGGAATGCCCAGGCCGAGCGGATCACGGGGCTGTCCTTTAAAACGGCTCGCGCCCAACCGTTGGAATCGGCCTTTCCCCAGCTGGCCGGGGAACTGGAGCGCATCCGGCGGGCCATCCGGGATCGACAGATCCTCCGCGATCCAAAGATTCCCCGTAAGCAAAAGGGCGAGATCCGCTATGAGGACGTGACCATTTTTCCCTTGGTGGCCAATGGGGTGGAAGGTGCCGTCATCCGCGTGGATGACGTCACCGAACGCGTGCGCATGGAGGAGATGATGATCCAAAGTGAGAAAATGCTTTCCGTCGGCGGCCTGGCGGCGGGCATGGCCCATGAAATCAACAATCCCCTGGCCGGTATCCTGCAAAATTCGGCCGTTCTGGAAAATCGCCTGCTGGGTGACCTGCCGGCCAACCTGAAGGCGGCCGAGGCGGCCGGCGTGACCATGTCCGCCATCCGAACGTACATGCAGCTGCGGGGGTTGCCCGATATGCTGGCCAACATCCGCGGCTCGGGCAACCGGGCCGCCGAGATCGTCAAGAACATGCTGAGCTTCGCGCGCAAGACCGAGCATGTGATTTCCAGTCATCATCTGGGTGACCTTTTGGATCAGACCCTTGACCTGGCCCGTACCGATTATGACATGAAAAGACACTATGACTTCAAACAGGTCCGCATCCAAAAGGAGTACGATCCGGCGGCCGGTCCCGTTGCATGCGAAGCCAGCAAGCTGCAGCAGGTTTTTCTGAACATTTTAAAAAATGGTGCCGAAGCCATGGCGGAAGTTGCCGATGAACGACACCCGCCAGCCTTTACCCTACGGGTGATCGATGACGACCCGTGGGTACGGGTGGAAATCGAGAACAGCGGCCCGGGCATGGACGAAACGATCCGCCGCAGGATTTTCGAACCCTTCTTCACCACCAAACCGGTGGGCGAAGGCACGGGACTGGGGCTTTCGGTCTCCTACTTCATCATTACCGAGAATCACGGCGGCACGATGGACGTGCGCACATCCCCGGGTAAAGGATCCTGTTTCGTCATCCAATTACCCAAAACAGGAAAACCATCCTAGCCTTCAACCGTTGGCAGCACTTTTAACAAGGAGCGTGCTAACCCATGACACCTTCGCGAATCCTGATCATCGATGATGAAAAAGCCGTCCGCAACAGTTTTGGTGCCCATTTGGAAGATTGCGGTTACCAGATTATTACCGCCGAGAACGGGCGGTTGGGACTCGATCTGTTCGAAAGGGAATCGCCGGACCTGGTCCTGGTGGACCTTCGCATGCCCGAAGTGGACGGGCTGCAGGTACTGAAAACCATCAGCCAGCAATCACCCCTAACACCCCTGCTCGTGGCCTCGGGCACCGGGATCATCAACGATGCCGTCGAAGCCCTGCACTGCGGGGCCTGGGATTACCTCTTAAAGCCCATTGCCGATCTATCCATTCTCACCCATGCGGTGTCGGCAGCTTTGGAGAAAGCCCAGCTCAGAAAGGAAAACCTGGCTTACCGGGAGCATCTGGAACAGCTGGTCGAAGAGCGTACCGCGGCCCTCGAGAAGGCGAACACCCACCTTTCCCAAATCAACATCCGCTTGCGGCAAATCGTGGAGACCACCCGCTCGCTCTCTTTTTGCCATGAGGTGCAAGCCTTCGGGTCACTGTTGCTGGAAGAATTCGGTCAGCACATGCTGGCCACCGGCGGCAGCATTTACCTGAAGGAGAAGACCGGCCTGCGGTTGGTGCACGCCCTCGACCAGGGTCACGCCACCGCATTCATCCCGTTTCCGCTACCTGAGAAGTCCCTGTTTCAAAGGGCCCTTTCGGAAAGCCAACCCGTCCTGGTAAACAACATCGGTGAGAATAAGGCCGTGGTCCCCAGTGGGTGGACGGGTTATACGGATGGATCCGCCCTCCTGTTTCCCTTGCCGGATGAGGCGGGCGACACTGCCGGCATCATGGCCCTGCATAGCAAGACGCCGCCGCCTTTCGTCGATCAGGACCGCGAGATCGGCACGATCCTGGCCTCTTACAGTTGTGAGGCCCTGCGGGCCGTGCGCGCCAGCGAGGCGCTGCGCGAAAGCGCGGCACGCTTTCGCAAGATCCTGGACACGATTCCCACCGGAATTCTGATTGTCGATGCAGCCACCCACGAGATCGTCTACACCAACCCCTCCGCCGCCGGTTTGATCGGCGTCGACCCACGATCCATTACCGGCAAGATCTGCAACGAGGTTTTCGCCACCATGCGGGCCGGCACCTGCCCCATGGCCCTGGGAAAGGAGAGCGTTCAGGCCGAGCGAACGCTGTTGACGGTGGATGGACGCGAAGTACCGGTGCTGAAAACCGTATCGCGGACCACCCTGGAAGGCCGCGAGTGCTTCATGGAGAGCTTCATCGACCTGACGGAGCAGACTCGCGCCGAGGTGGATAAGGAGACGTTGGAAACCCAACTGCGCCAGGCCCAGAAGATGGAGGCCCTGGGCACTGGCCGGGGGCATCGCCCATGACTTCAACAACATCCTCAGTGCGGTGCTGGGATATTCGGAATTGGGGTTGCAGGACCTGGATCCCCAGCACACCCTCTACCCCAAATTGCAGGCCATCAATCATGCCGGTTCACGCGCCCGGGCGCTCGTTGAACAGATTCTTTCCTTCAGCCGCATGCAGGAACAGCTTCAGGCGCCGCTCAGGGTATCACCGATCTTGAAAGAGGTGCTGAAACTGCTGCAATCCTCCCTGCCTGCCAATATCCGGATCTCCTCCGCCATCAAGGCCGATCGGCCGGTGTTGGGAGATCCGACCCAGATCCACCAAATCATCATGAATCTTTGCACCAACGCCTACCATGCCATGCAAATGCAGGGCGGCGAGTTGCGGGTCTCCCTGGAAGAAGTGACCCTCGATGCCACCGAGACACCGCCGGCCGTGAATATGCCATCCGGACCGGTCCTGCGCCTGACCGTCGCCGATACCGGTACCGGCATCAACCCCGCCATCATCGACCGGATTTTCGATCCCTATTTTACCACCAAGGACAAGAGCAAGGGCACCGGTCTGGGCCTGGCCGTGGTCCATGGCATCGTCAAGCGGCATGGGGGATCGATTGCCGTGGAGAGCAAGGTCAACGCGGGCTCCTGTTTCACCGTGCTGCTGCCCATCTGTGCCGACACATCCGCCGAGGGCGGCAAACCGCCCGCATCCCTGCCCCGGGGAACCGAGCACGTCCTTTTGGTGGATGACGAAAAAGAGATTGTGGATATCGGCGATGAGATGCTTCGCCGCCTGGGCTACCGGGTGACCGCCGTCATCGGGAGCCTGCCCGCCCTGGACATGTTCAAAGCGGATCCCTTCCGCTTCGATCTGGTGATTACCGACTATAACATGCCCGGGATGACCGGGGATCAGATGGCCCGACAGATGCTGGCCATTCGCAAGGGATTGCCCATTATCGTCTGCACCGGCTTTTCCGAGTTGTTCGATTCCCAGCGTGCCCAGGCCCTCGGCATCCGCCGGACGCTGATGAAACCGGTGACCATGGAGGCCATGGCCAACACCGTCCGCGAGGTGCTGGCGTCCCCGTGAAGGTGTCGGCACCGCCCATGCTGCACCCGTGATCATGTCTGCCCGCCCAATCGCACGGCCCACCCAGAAAGGCGATTTCCTCTTATCTGTCCGCCGCGATTCCGCTCGGCCGTCAAACGGCGGGCTGAAAAATGGGGCTTTCGCACGCCTGCCGGGCAAAGTTTTATTGTTGACAGAATATTATTCTCTGTATTAAATTCAGTTAAACTAACGACCGTTCGGTAGGCTAATAACAAAGCGTTCCTTTATCCGAAGCACGGTGGCCCATGTCCGACATGAAAACGATTATCAAATCCGTCGCCATCGACCTGTTTTTCCGCAAAGGCTACTTTGCCACCAGCATCAGTGACATCGCCAGCGGCAGCGGCATCCAGAAAGCCAGCATCTACTATCATTACGCCAGCAAGGAAGACCTGCTGTTCCACATCCTGGAATCCACCATGGACGATCTGACCGACTATCTCCGCCGCTGCCTGGCTGCCGTGGACGGCATCGAATCCCGCATGCGCGCGGCCGTACGCGGGCATGTGCGCTTTCACCTGGAACGTCAGAAGGAAAACTTCATCGCCAACAGCGAGTTGCGCGGCCTTTCGGCCGAGCACTACCGGACCATCGTGAAAAAACGGGACGCATACGAGCGAATCTTCCAGGATCTCATCCGCGACGGCAGCCGGGCCGGTGTGTTCACCGATGGTGATGCCAAGATCCTCTCCTATGCGATCCTGACTCTCTGCACCGCCGGTGCGTCCTGGTACAAAACGGGCGGCCGGTTGACCGTGGAAGCAATTGCCGACATCTATGAAAATTTCATCATCAACGGCCTGAAACAGGGCTGCATCGGGCCGCTCGAGGGCGGCTGACAAAGCGATCTTCAACGCCTGGTTTGCCGGGCCCTACCCACCGGAAAGCACAAGCGCCCTGGCCCGGTTCAACGAAAAAGGAGGTCGGCGTGGATTTTGATCTGACCCGCGAACAGGAGATGATTCGCAAGGAGGTGCGCAGGTTCGCCCAGAGCGAGATCGCCCCCGTGGCCGTCGATTTGGACGAACGGGAGGAATTTTCCGTAGCGCTGACCCGCAAGATGGGCGAGATCGGTCTCTTCGGCATGTTCGTGTCCGAAGCCTACGAAGGCCAGGGCTTGGACTACATTGCTACATTATCGCCGTGGAGGAGGTGGCCCGGGTGGACGGCTCCCAGGCGGCCACCATCGCCGCCGGCAATTCGCTTGGCATCGGGCCGCTTTACTACTTCGGCAGCGAGGCCCAAAAGCGCAAATACCTGCCCCGGCTGTGTACCGGGCCAGGCCATCTGGGGGTTCGGGCTGACCGAGCCCACCGCGGGCTCCGATGCCGGCGGGTCGAAAACCACGGCCATGCGCGACGGAAGCCACTGGGTGATCAACGGGTCGAAGATTTTCATCACCAATGCGGCCAGCGAGATGACCCTGGGGGTCACGGTGCAGGCCGTGACCGGCAGCCGGCCCAACGGCAAGCCGGAGTACACCTGCTTCATTGTCGAAAACGGTACCCGCGGCTTCAAGGCCGTGCCCATGAAAAAGAAGATGATGTGGCGGGCGTCCAACACGGCCGAGCTGTACTTTGACGATGTGCGCGTACCGGCGGAAAACATCCTGGGCCGCCCGGGGGACGGTTTCCATCAGATGCTAAAGACCCTCGATGGCGGCCGGCTCTCCATCGCCGCCATGGGCCTGGGCGGGGCCCAGGGCGCCTATGACGCCGCCCTTTCCTACGCGCGCAAACGCGAGCAGTTCGGCCAGCCCATTTCCAAGTTCCAGGCCGTGGCCTTCAAGCTGGCCGACAGTGCCATGGAGATCGAGTGCGGCCGGAACCTGCTCTACAAGGCCTGCTGGCTGCGCGATCAGAAGCGTTCCTTCGAGAAGGAAGCCGCCATGGCCAAGCTTTACTGCTCCGAACTCATGGGGCGGGTGGCCAACCATGCCGTGCAGATCCACGGCGGTTACGGCCTGATGAAGGAATACAACGTGGAGCGCTTTTACCGGGATCAGAAACTGCTCGACATCGGTGAAGGCACCTCCGAGGTGCAACGCATCGTCATCTCCCGGTACATCGGCTGTTGAGCCCGATGGCCGGACCGTCTTCAGGGAGTCGCTTATGAACGATTCGATTTTGCTCAGCGAGCAAAACAATGGCATCCTGCTCATCACCTTGAATCGGCCCGAGGTGATGAATTCCTTCAACTGGGCGTTGCTGCACGCCATGGAGGCCAAGATTGCCGCCATTCGCTTCGACCCCAGCGTGCGCGTGGTCATCATCACCGGCGCGGGCGAGAAAGCCTTTTGCACCGGTGCCGACCTGAAGGAACGGGTTTCCTATACGCCCCTGCAGGTCAAGGAATATGTCTTCACCATCCGCAATCTTTTCACTGCCGTCGAGCAGCTCAACAAGCCGGTGATCACGGCGATCAACGGCATCGCCCTGGGGGGCGGCACCGAACTGGCCTTGGCCTCGGATATCCGTATCGCCTCCCAGCGGGCCAGCATGGGCCTGACCGAAACCCGGCTGGCGGTGATTCCCGGCGCCGGCGGCACCCAGCGCCTGCCGCGCCTGGTGGGCAAGGGCAAGGCCAAGGAGATGATCTATACCGCCAGGCGCATCGACGCGGCCGAGGCGCTTTCCATCGGCCTGGTCAATCAGGTGTGCGCCCCGGAAGATCTTTTGGACACCTGCCGGAAGCTGGCCACTGACATCTGCGTCAACGCGCCCCTGGCCATCGAGCAGGCCAAATACGCCATCAACCACGGAATGGAGACGGACCTTGCCACCGGACTGGCCATCGAGTCCAACGCCTACTGGGTCTGCATTCCCACCGAAGACCGCCTGGAGGGCCTGGCCGCCTTTCGCGAAAGGCGCACACCGGTCTTCAAGGGCCGCTGATGGAAAAAAGATCCGTTCAGGAGGCACCATGACCGAATACGATTATTGGAAAATTTTTCCGCGCATGCCCCGGAACGTCATCCTGGGCGATATCACCGTGCGTGACGGATTTCAGCACCTGGAGAAATTCATCTCCACGCGGGCCAAGATCTTCTACGCTGAAGAGATGATTTTTGCCGGCTGCCGCAACATCGAGGTGACCAACCTGGGCAACCCGTATCTCATGCCCCAGTTCAGCGATGCGGAGACGGTCCTGGCCCACCTGCGTAGCGACCGTTTTCGCCGGCGCTGCCAGAAAAGGGGGATCGATCCGGATGCGATCACCATCACCGCCGTGACCATTCGCGAATCGGCCGTGGACCGGGCCATCGCCCTGGCCCAGAAAGGGGTCGGGCCGGACCGCTGCCTGATGATGGTTTCCACCGAAGAGGAGCATCATTTCGCCAATTCCGGGCTGAGCCTGCCCGCCTACTGGAAGGAGTGTGAACGATCCATTCGCAAATGCCGTGACGCCGGCCTGAAGATGTGCGGAACCGTGAGCACCATCTGGGGCAGCCCCATTGCCGGGGCCACGGAACTGGCCGACGCCGTGGAGTTCGCCAAGCGCTGGCTGGAGATCGGCGCCACCGATATCGAGCATGCCGACCACGACGGCAGTGCCTCGGCGCCGGAGGTGTACCGCTATTTTTCCATGATTCTCGACGCGATCCCGGATCCGTCGGTCCATATCGCCCATTTCCACGAAACCAAGCGCGTGGCCTCGGCCTCGGTGCTGGCGGCCCTGCAGGCGGGAATCAGCCATTTCGAGGGCACCCTGGGCGGCATGGGTGGTCAGCCGGCCAATTTTCTGGACGACTGTCCCGTGCCGGGAACCGGGGCGTACTACTATGAGGACCCTCGCTACGTGGGGCTGACCTGCCTCGAAGACATGCTCGTGCAGATCGACGAGATGGGTATCGCGCACGGCTATGACGTGGATCGGGTGCTGTGGCTGGGGCGTCAACTGGAACGGTCCGTGGGCCAGCGCCTGAGGAGCGAGGCGGTGATTAACGGCAGGACCCTCAAAGAAGGGCACCCCAGGTTTGCCCGGCCGGGGTTGAAAGTGCTCAAGGCCCAGTTGGGTGAAGCGCCCGACCAGAAAATCCCCGTCGACTGGGCCGCCCGGGCGGTGCTGCCGGAACATCTGCGGCCCCGCGTCTCTTGACTGGTTCCCAAAAGCCGGGCATGATGAGCGCTCTGCGGGCCATCAGGAACCGCCACGTCAACCGGAGCCACACCGGGGCCGATCCCCGGATGAGGAGCACGCGCCATGCAAATTGATCACAAGAAACCCCACATCAACGTGGATTACTTCGAGGACCTGACCGGTACGATCAAAACCGATACCTGCCGCGAGGACGGCCAGGCGGACATCGGGCAGCGCATCAAGCCATCCGCGAGGCCAAGGGGATTTCCCTGGAAGCGCTGTCCCACATGACCGGGTTCGACGTGGCGCTTTTGGCCGGCATCGAAAACTGTGAGGTCCAGCCCCAGTTGGGAACGGCGATCAAACTTTCCAAGGCCCTGGACAGCGCTTTCGGCCGGTTGCTGTCCGGGGTGGGGGACAAGCTGTACGCCATCACCCGCAAGGCCGAACAGAAGATCATCGCGCGCTCCACCTCCGGGAAAGGTCAGCGTCAGGCCTACACCTACAAGCGCCTGGCGTCGGAGGTGAAGGGCCGCCACATGGAATCCCTGATCGTCCAACTGGAAACGGCGCCGGACAGCGAGCGTTCCATTCACGACGGCGAGGAGTTCATTTACGTGCTGGAAGGCCAGGTCTCCCTGGATATCGGGGACGATCACTTTGATCTCGCCCCCGGAGACAGCGCCTATTACCTGTCCACCACCCCCCACTTGTTGGCCGCCACCGGCGGCACGGCCACCGTCCTGGCGGTTCTGTATAGCGAGTAGTCGGTTACTTTCCGTTGGCGGTGTTGATTTCAACCCATGCCGCGAATGCATCGATATAGCTGGTGACGAAATTTTTGATGGAAGCGTTGGCAAGATTTCCGCTCTCATCGAAGAGACTCGCGGCATTGCCGATATACGCCTCGGGCTGCTGCATGGTCGGCACATTCAGAAACACGAGCGATTGGCGCAAATGATGATTGGCGCCGAACCCACCGATGGCGCCAAGGGAAAGGGTCATGATCGCGCCGGGTTTGCCATTCCAGACACTTTTGCCATAGGGACGCGACCCCACATCGATGGCGTTTTTGAGTACGGCGGGAACGGACCGGTTGTACTCGGGCGAGACAAACAACACCCCGTCAAACATCCTTATGCGATCCCGAAATTCGATCCAGCTCTTCGGCGGATCGTCCTCGAGATCCTCATTGTAGAAGGGAAGATTCCCGATTTCGACGATTTCAAGACTCAGCGATGCAGGGGCGAGCGCGATAAGTGCGTTCGCCATTTTGCGATTGAAGGCGTCCTTGCGCAGGCTGCCAATGATAACGGCGATTTTTTTCATTTTGATGTCCTTTCCATGGTTTTTGAATAAGGTTTTTCCGGCGTGTAAGGTGCGGCGCCTACCGTTATTTGTCAAACCATCGAAAAGGTGAGCACTCACGAAAGGTTCAATTCGTTGTCAATCCGCCATCAACCGGAAAAATTCCGCCAGTAATCCATTTCGCCTGTTCGGATGCCAGAAAAACGCACATATTGCCGACATCCTGGGGGTCGCCGATGGACTGTAGGGGATAGATGGTCCTGATCATGGAATTGAAGCGTTCCTTTGCGTCATCATCACCGAGCAGATCGATATTGGTTTTCACCTGGGGCGTGGAAACGGTGCCGGGTGCGACCGCATTCACGCGAACCCCCTGGGCAGCTCGAAGGCAAGTGCCTTGGTAAAGGATTCCAGGGCGCCTTGGTAAGGGAATAGGCCGTCGAGGGCCTGTCGGTCAGCATCCTTCGGGCAAAATAGGAGGAGATGTTGATCACATTGCCCTGTGAAGCGATCAAGTCGTTTAGAAACATCCGGGTCAGCAGATACGGTGCCCGGACATTCAAGTCCAGATGAAAATCCAGCACGGAGGCATCGGAATCCGCAAAGGGGATAAACCGGCCGATCCCCGCGTTATTGACCAAAATGTCAATCCGGATATGCTTTTCCGCGATTTTTCCGGCGATTTCCCGGGCGGCGTCCCTGGCGGCCATGTCCTGGGAGATGACGACGAGATTGTCCGTTCCGTATCGGGACAACTCCTTTTCGCGTTGTGTCAACTTCTTGGCATCTCTTCCAACAAGAATCAGGTTTGCTCCCTGTTGGGCAAAGGCCTCGGCAATGCCCAATCCAATCCCATCGCTCCCGCCTGTGATCAGGGCGGTCTTACCAGCCAATACTTTCATTTCACACCTCCTGGCGTTATCGATTCAGTTGATCTTGCGCAGAAGGGTAGTCGAAATGGGAAAAGATG
>NZ_BBCC01000125.1 GCF_001311845.1 Desulfosarcina cetonica JCM 12296
GGGATCGGGATCCAGCGCGTAGATCCGAACCTTTTCGAAGTGCTCCAAAACCCAGCATCCCGGAACCCCGAAACCGCAGCCGATATCAAGCACCGTGCGCATCGGTCGGCCGCCATTGAGAAATCGTGGCAGTTCGCTGAACATGATATCGGCCTTGGTTTTGAAACGGGCAAACATCCGCGGATAGACCTCAAGCGGACGATAGTGGGCCAATACGCGCGCGCGCCAGCCGGCATTGGCCTCGGGCTGGATGGGCGACCGCTGGAAGTGATGCTTCAATAGGGGGGGTAAGATCACCAGGCGCCGATGAGCGAATAACCGATGCCGAGAAAAAAGTCACGCCGGCGCTTCGCAGCAGGGTATGCTCGGCAAAGCACAACACACCGAAGCCGATCAGCGTGGAGGCAGCGGCCAGCATGACGGTCAACTTGATGCGCGCGAACGACGACGATTCCGGCCCGCCATAGCGCTGGTAGGCCCGCACCAGATAAAGGGCATAGTCGACCCCCATCCCGAGCACGACGATGGCGAGCATGAGCGCCGGGATATCCAGGGATTTTTCGATCAGATTCATCGTGCCGAGGGTGCTGACCATGGCAAAGGCGATCGGCGCGAGGATGATGCCGACCAGTTTGATATCCAGAAAAAAGAAAAAAAGCAGAATCACCAAGGCGATACCGATGACCACGAGCATTTCCATGAACGAGAAAAAGAGCGTGTGACCCAGTCGTTCGGAGAAAAAGCGCGGATCGAAGATACGCGCCGTCTGGCCGTAGGCGTCGCGAAATGCCTTGGGATCATAGCCGGCCCCGGGAGTGATGGCGGAAACCTGAATCCAGGTGTTCTCAGTGGTGCGGGAGATTCCCATGAGCGCGTAAAACCGTTCCGGCATGCTTGCCCCCCCCATGGGCGGAGCGTCTGCCGTGAGCATGTCGAAAAAGGGGCGAAAGGCATCGTCCGCGAACCCATAGTCCGTGGCCACGGCCAGGGCCTGCCGGGTCGCGGCGACTCTGGCCGGCGTCCAGAAAGCTTCCAGGCCGAAAAATGCTCTTGGCTCAGGGCCTCTCCCGGAAAATCATGGCGGGCAGAAACCCGACGTCGAGACGACCCGCCGCCGTATCGGCCGCAAGCGCCGGCAGCAGACGGTCCCCGGCCGCCTGCAGCCCAAGCGGTGACGCCGCTTCGGTCAGCATGTAAATCTTGTTGAAAATGCTCGCGCCCCAAACATCGGTCATCAGCGCCTCGGCCGCCTGAGTTTCCCGCGTCACGGTGTTCATGGCGGTCAGGCTGATGTTAAAGCGCGGCGTCGCGAAAAACGCCATCCCCAGGCCGAAGACCAGGGCGATCAGCACGGCCCTTTTCCCGGGCTCGGGCAGCGCGGCCACAAGGCGGCGAAAGGGCATGGGCCGATCCGTGGCCGGTGGCAGTTCCGGGAAAATCCGCGGAAAAACCAGATGAACGAACAAAAGGAAAAGCCGATACCCATGGCCGAGAACTGGCCAAGCTGCACAAACACCGGAAACGCCGTCAGCGAAAGCGCCGCGAAAGCACCCACGGTCGTCATCGCGGCGACCAGGCCGACGGCCCAGATTTCGGTCGAGGCTTCCCGTCCGAAGGAGGTTTGGCGTCGGTCGAGAAAAAGCAGATAGGCGATGCCGCAATCCACGGTCATGGAAATGATCGCCCCGCCAAACCCCAGGGCCATGATGGAAACCCGTTGATGCCAGAGGGATAGAACGAAAAAAGCCGTCACGGTCCCGGCAATGGCCGGCATGAAGGCAAAAAGCCCCACCACCGGCCGGGGAAAGGAGAAGATGAGAAGCAGGGCGATGCCCAGGGTCGAGAAGAAAATCGCCCGTCGCACATCCCGTTTGGCGATATGTTCGTTGTCCAGGGCGGCGCGGTAGGCCCCCATGGGTGTCACCGTCACTTTTTCGGGCGCGCCGAAGGTTAACGCCAGTTCATCGCCGATGGCGGTCATGAGCGCGTTCAACCGGCCGGCGAATGCCGTATCCGTGGCGGACTGGATCGGTGTGGCCACCAACAGAAGATGCCGGTGATCCGGCGAAAGCAGCTTGCCCTTGTAGATCTCGATGTTGCCCGACGGGGCCAATTGGGACAGGCGGGCCATGATCAGGCCGCCGATGCCCAAGGGATCCCGAGCGATGAAACCGGCCTGGCCGATGGCGCCAAGATCCAAAAGCTGCCGTTGAAGTTCGGCCATGCGCGAACGAATACGCTGCGGGTCGAGCCGCGGCAGAACCTGCGCGTCAAGGGTTTGCTGCGAAAAAAGCACCGGCAGATGGTCGGTGATGTGGTTGAGCAGGGCCGGAATCAGCGCCTGAATCGCTTCCGTGCCCACGCGGGCGAAAAGGCCGCTTTCTCGCATGCGCGCTTCCGCCAGCTCGGCGCAACGGACCAGCCGATCCGCATCGGCGACGCTCACCCCCAGATCGATGGCCATCTCGCCTTGCAGGGGATGGTGCTTGAACACATAAGCCGCATCGGAGAAAACAGCTTCCTTCTGGGGCAAAAAATGGGTGATATCCGTGTCGATCCGGACCCGCAGGAAGCTTGCCCCCACAAGGATGAGAATGGCAAGCATCGTCACTCCGAAAAGGGGCCAGTTAAGCCGAAGGGATTTCATTTACAAGGCCTGTAAAAGCATCAGCAACGCCAGCACATGACCGCCGATAATCAGCAGCCGGTGGCGGTGGTAGAATTCGTTCTGTTTTTGAAGGATCCGGAGCCCGCCGCAGAGTCGGCGAAATCGATCCAGGCGAAGATAGCGCGCGTTGTCGGAGGGCGAATTGCTTTGAAAGGCGATTGCCGGATAGGCGGCATACATCCCATCATCGCGCAAATCCCTGAGAAAATCGTCATAGGGAATCCCGCGCCAGGGGTGCTGCAACACAAACGCGGCAAAATCGCGATGAACAACGTAGGCGTGGGTCAGGCTGCGGTATTTGATCCGGCGCACCGACGGGTCGCCTGAGCGGCGGCTGCCGCTGACCATGCAGCCCAGAAAAAGCATGTGCCAGCCTTGGTGCCGGTCGACAAACCCGGCCAGGCGGTCCAGGGTGCGGCCTTCGACCCGATCGAAAATAACGTCGTCCTCGAAAATCAGAATTCTGCGGGCACCTGCGGCAAGGCCCATTTGCATGCATTGCAGGTGGGATTCATAGATGCCCTGCTCGCAATCCGTTGGATGTTTGGGGACGACAACGAATTCCACCCGCGCCTGGATTCCCAGGAGCTCAAACTGCGCACCGGCCTCAATCCGCCGATCGGTCCTTGTGTCCACGGAGATGCAGTATATTTTATCGATACGATCCCAAAAACCTGACATGATGCCCGTTCCGCCCCACGACGCGAATCCGCTCTGTTCCGACGGCATGATGGCCCCCCAATATAGCAGCTGGGCCATCAATACAATAAAAATCACCGGCAGCCGCAGGGCAACCGCATTTGGATCGATTCCAACTTTTCGCGGGCATGGCCCGCTCCTACAACTTCCTGTAATATCAATATGTATCGTCGTTTGTTGTAGGAGCTGGCCTTGCCTGCGACCATTTCTTTATAGAATCGGTTCCAAATGCGGTTCCCCTACTGGCGGCGTCACCGTAGCATGCGATCATCGGCCTTTACAATGGCCGATGCCAGCGGTAATAGCCTATAGCATTCAAGATGATGTCTTTGGGCGGCGTTATCGGTCGTCGCGGTATTGTTTATACAGCTTCCTCCCTCTGGCCTTGCCAAAAACATCATCTTGAATGCTGTATTTTTACCGGGGAAAAAACCGCCACAAAGGATCCGATCTTGAAAATTGTCCTGGTTCATCCGGCCGGCACCAACTGGTGCCCGGCCGAAAAGATATCACCGCCACCGCCAATCGCATGCCCCCCTTGGGTCTGCTCTCCATTGCCGCCTATCTGGAACGTGCCGGTCATGCCGTTTCGGTTGTGGACTGCCTGGGACCGGACGCGCTCTCCGGCGCCGACCCCAACGCCCGGCGCATTCTTGGCGAGGCGCCCGAGCTGGTGGGATTTTCCACGACCACGGCCGGTTTTTTGGACGCCTATGGAATCGCCTCCCGGATCAAGGCCCTTTCCCCCGACACGCCGGTGATCTTCGGCGGCGTGCATGTCTCCGCCCTGGGAGGGCCCCTGCTGCATCATTTCAGCGCCATCGATTACCTGTGCATGGGTGAAGGGGAACGTACGCTGACCGACCTGGCCGCGGGCATGCCAATGGAAACGATTGCCGGGCTGGTGTGGCGGGACAACGGCCGCGCGGTCACCAATCCGCCACGGGAGCCCATCGCCGATTTGGACAGCCTGCCCTTTCCGGCCTATGAGAAGTTAACCGGTTTTCCCAAACGCTACCACCTGCCCCTTTTCAGCTATGTCCAGGCGCCGGGAGCCACCATGGTAACCAGCCGGGGCTGTCCCTACCAGTGCTCGTATTGCGACCGTTCCGTTTTCAAGCGAAGTTTCCGCTACAACTCGGCGGCCTATGTCTACACCCACATGCGCTATCTGCGCCGGCGCTTCGGTATCCGCCACCTCAACATCTACGACGACCTGTTCACCTTGAACCGCCGGCGCATCATCGAACTCTGCGACCTTCTGGCCGCAAGGCCCCTGGGCATCCAGTTCAACTGCGCCGTGCGCGCGGGTCACGCGGATGACGAGCTCCTGAACCTGCTCAAGCGGGCGGGCTGCCTGATGGTTTCTCTGGGCATCGAAACCGGCGACACGGATCTGATGAGTGTGCACAAGCCGGGCGTTCATCTGGAAGAGGTTCGCGATACGGTAAAGCGCATTCAGGCGGCGGGCCTGCGGGCCAAGGGGCTGTTCATGATGGGCCTTCCCGGAGAAACCGAAGCCTCGATTCAAAAGACCAGCGATCTGGTGCTCTCCCTGGGGCTGGACGACATGAACATGTCCAAGTTCACCCCCTTTCACGGCGCTCCGGTATGGCGGACCATCCATGAACAGGGTCAGTTGGAGGAGGACTGGCGCAGGATGAACTGCCTGAATTTCGTCTTCCTTCCCGAGGCCATCGAATCCCGGGAGGTCCTCGATCAGCTCTACAATACCCATGTGAAACGGTTTTACAGCGACCCGGCCTGGCGCAGAAAAATCCGCCGGCGAACCTGGGAGCACCGCCACAGCTTCTGGCGGCTGCTGCGCGACCTGCCCAGCTTTCTTTCCGCCATGCGCACCTTTGAACCGAAAAATCCATATGCGTCAGCGGCGAGCCTGCGGTTGACCGTGGAATGGGGTGAATACCGCCTATTTTAGCGGGGCGTCAGCAGCGGGCCGTTCGCCGTTTTGCTTTCGCATTGCCAATTCCAGGTAATAACGGCTCTGCGCATCAGTAGGGTTGTGTGACAGGGCCGTGTTCAGAAGGGCCATGGCTTTTGGCAGATTCCCCTGCAGGTAATACGCGGTGCCCAGTTCGCCAAGAATCAGCGCATCATCGGGCGTTAACCCAAGCGCGGTGGTCAGGCGGTCGATGGCACGCCCCGGTGCGTTGCGGCGCAATTCCACCATTCCCAGATATTTATGGGCATCCGCCTTGCGCGGTGCCAAGCCGATGGCGGCCGTAAACAACCGTGCGGCTCATCCAGGGATCCGGTTTCGGCCATCAGCAGGCCAAGGGTCGTCAAAGCCGGCTCATAGGCCGGATCGAGCGCGATGACCGCACGCAGGCATTCAGCGGCAGCGGCGTTCTCGCCCGTTGCGAGGTGGGCCAGGGCCAGATTGTAGTTGTCGATCGTCGAGGCCCCATGGGTCTTGCGTTTCTTTTGGATGGCGGCAATCTGAATGTCGGCGCAAGCGGCTTTGAGATCGGCGTCACTGAACATCCCATAGGATGGCACCATGACCCGTCCGCAATAATCAACGACGGTTTTCCGGTAGCGCTGCCGCTGGCCGGGATCGAGATTCGCCATCGAAAGCACATCGAACATGGGCAGATTGGCTGACGCGGCGAATGCCACCAGATCGAGCAAGGTCCCGGCATCATTGTGGCTGTCGAGAAACCGCTGATTCACCGGAGACAAGCGACGCGTTTTACCGATCATGCGCGCGATATCCACATTGCTGTGGTAGAGGGTCCGGGGTGCCGAGAACTCCAGATACGGTCGATCGTCCGTATGCAGCCGTCCCGGACCAAAGAGCTGCCGCAGGTCCTCGTTCAGGATCAGGTGAACGAGAAAACCGATATCGGCGAAGTCAACGATTGACGAGCGTTTGGCATAATGGGCGTTGTGCTCGGCGATGGTCCAGTCGAACCGCTGTTCGGGATTGTTGAACCCCAGCATCAGGTAATCCACGGGCCCCACCTTGATCAGGGCGTTGGCCGGGAACGCCATGGCAAACGTTCTTCCCAACAGGGAAAAGGTCTCCCCATCCAATTCATAGGCCTGGATCCATTGGGCGAAGATGCCATCCTGGCTCAGGCGCCGTCGGGCCAGCTGGAAGAAATCCAGGGAATAGAGATTGGCCAGTCCGGCCATCCAGGGATTGGACGGTTCCGAGATGATCACATCGTAAATTTCGCGGGTCAGGGCCAGGTGATTGCGGCCATCCTGAACGATCAGACGCGTGCGCGGATCATCCAGGCAGTGATTGTTCCATGGGGCGAAGTAGTTCCGGCAGGCGATGGCCACCGCCGCATTGATCTCCAGGATGTCCAGGCGCTCGACCGGATAGAGCAGTACCTCTCCGGCGGTCATGCCACTGGCCAGTCCCAGCAGCATGACCTTTTCGGCCTTGGGATGGAACAACATGGGAATGTGCGCCGAGAGCGTCTGCGTGGAGCGGTCCCCATGGGATGAGGCATCGGCTTTTCCGCTGTTGAAAAGGGCGAACTCGACGGTTCCCAGGCTGGTGGTTTCCTTTTCCACGGTGGTGAAGCCGCTGGCCCCTTCCCCCTGAAAAACGACCGCCAATCCCTGGCGGTGGTCGGCGATCCGTCGGCTTCCGCGCATCAGCGCCTCGATCCACCCGCTGCGGTCCAGATCCGCCTGAAGCACGCCGAAGTCACGATACCATCCCCGGGAAAGCAGATCCGTACGCCAGTTGGGGAAAAGGCCGATCAGCAAGCATCCGATGGCGACCAGCCCGGCACTGACCAGCCGCTGCCATCGCCGAGTCGAATGGAGAAAGGTCAGCCGCAAGCCCAACAGGCCGGCCAGGGAGAATTGAAGCGCGATGACCAGCCGCAAACCGTTCATCTTGCCCATCCAGGGAACCAGCACAAACCCGGCGGCAAATGAGCCGGACAGGGCGCCCAGGGTATTCAGGGCATAGGCGGTCCCCAGACGGCGTCCCAGGGTGGCGATGGATGATATGGCGATGCGGTTGACCAGCGGAAACGCAGCGCCCAGGAAAAGGGTTGGCGCCAGCAGCACGCAGAAAATCACGATCGATTGGATGAGCACAAGGTGAGAAAAGTGTCCTTGATAGGCATGGATCAATTTGGCGAAAAAGAACTGTCCCCCTCCCAGCAGTTGGCTGACGGCAAGGGCCGCCAAAGCGGCCGCCATCTGCGTGCCGATCATCCAGCCCAGAGCGTGGGGGGTCCGGTCGGCCAAGCGGCCGAAAAGAATGCTGCCCACGGCCAGCCCCACGATAAAGGCCGCCACCACCAGGGTGAAGCAATAGGTGGTCGGTCCGGCGATGAGCCCCAAAAGCCTGGTCCACAAGACTTCATAGGCCATGGCGCAAAATCCGGAAACGGCGAACAGGGACACCCCCAGACGCGCTGTGCGCGTATCGGCACCGTCCGCCATCACCGGCTGCACCGGGTGTCTTGCCGGTTCCCGGTCTTTTTTCGAGCTGGGACGCTTGCCCTCGGCTGCCCCCAGGCGGGAGAGCAGGATGCAGGAAATGCCGATCAGGCCATTGACGCCGGCGAACAGGGTCAGGCTCCGCCAGACGCCCAGACTGTTGATCAGCACAAACCCGCACAAAAGCACACCCAGGGCCGCGCCTACCGTGTTGAGGCCGTACAGCCAGCCGGTGCGGGCGCCGATATGCTCCAAGCGCAGGACATAATACCGGCAAAGAACCGGCAACGTCGCTCCCATGAGCGCGGCGGGCACCACCAGGATGAGAACACAGCCGCCAAACGCGGCCGCCAGATAACACCAAAAATGGTCGAGGAGCCGGTCGTAGATGGCTGGTAGAGCGGCAACGCGGCGTTGATCAATCTGGGTATGAAAAGGGCACAGGCGCCAATGCCCAGCTCCATGACGCCGTAGACCGCAAGGAGCGCCGAGCGCCGGGTGACCCGCCGAGTGACCCGCCGAGTGATCCGCCAAGTGATCCGATCAATCAGCCGACCGGAGAGGTAGCTGCCCAAGGCCAGCCCGGCCATGAAAACGGAAAGCACCGTTGCCACGCTAAAGGGTGCACTGCCGATGACTTTGTCGATCAGCCGCACCCAAAGGACTTCATAGACCAGGCCGGCGGCACCGGAAAGGAAAAAGCAGCCGGCCACGAACACGGAGCGATAACTGCGGCCAACCGCCACTGACAAAGGCTGGGAGGAAGCGGTTTTCAATGGGCTAAGGCAAAGCCGGATCAACGTCGGCTTTCAGACGCCGCGCTTTCCAGCCATAGATAAAGCCGCACAAACCAAAAATGATCGCCAGACCGGCCAGCGCCGTCAATGGACGCGGCATTTTCTGCGAGGCGGTCGGGGTGGCCGGCGGTTGGCCGGTCGCATCGGCCTGGCCTTCCGCAGCCACCGTAAAGTCCAGCGCCAGGCGGTGCCCCATGCCGTCACTGACGATGGCCTGCCAAGCGCCGGGGACGTCAGCGTTCACCATGAAGCAACCGTTGCGATCGGTTCGACCCGTTTGAAAGGCGATGTCCGATTGGGGGGCCTTGATCTCGACGCGGCATAGCTCATGGGTTCCCCATCGTCGTAAAGCGCCGTGATGCAATAGCCGCCGGCCGAATCAACACGCCCCTCGACGCCATGGCACCAGCCTGCCGAAGCGGTCAAAAGCGTTGCCGCTAAAATTACATTCCAAATGGTCAAAAGGGTTTTCATGCGCTTCTCCTTATTCAACACCACAACACCGGCATGACCGTCTGATCAACGTTCGGCATTCACCGCCTCCCCGAGCGGCGTCTTCTCCTGCTCGAACGGATGCAGGCGACTGAAAAAGAAATAGGCCACAAGTCCTAGCCCGATGGTTCCCAGCCCGAACAGAGCGGTTATCGGCCGGCTCCGGATCGAGAAAAAAATGATCCACAGATTGCCCAAGATGAACACCAGTGGGGTCAACGGATAGCCGAAAGTCCGGTAGGTGCCGGCAGCAGGAGCGGATCTTTGGCGAATGACCATCAAGCCGACCACCGTCAACATGGCGAACAGCGAAAGAGTAAATCCGATATAGAGCAAAAGGCTGTCGAAGGATGCGGAAACCACCATGATGATGGCAATGCCGGCCTGCAGGAAAATGGATGCGGCGGGCGTCTTCCGATTCATGTTCAGACGGCCGAATACAGGGAAGAAAAGCCGGTCTTTGGACATGGCGTAGTAGATCCGGGGCCCGGTCATAATCATGGCGCTCAGAACCGACAACAGCCCCAGGGCGACCGCCGCGCTGAAAATCCTGCGCAAATGGGGGCCGAAAAGGGATTCCGCCGATTTGGCGCCGATTTCGAGCACGCCTTTAATATCTTCGGGGGGCAGTGCGTAGAGGTAGACGAGATTCAGCAGCAAATAGAGGATCACCACGACAGCCGTGCCAGCGAACAGCGAAAGCGGGATGTTGCGCTGCGGGTCGGTGATCTCCGCACCCAGGTAAGCGGCGGCATTCCATCCGCTATAGGCAAAGGAGACGAAAATCAGGGCAACGGCAAACTTCTCCGACGACCATGCGATCGACGCAGGAGCCGAGAAATGGGCCGTACTGCCCTTGCCTATGACAAACCCGGCGCCGATGAAGGCGACGATCAGGATCAGCTTGAACACGGTCAGCCCGTTCTGCACGCGGCTGCCCACGCGCAGACTGTGGTAATGGACCATGGAGAAGATCAGGATCACGCCCATGGCGGTAAGGGTCGAGGGGGACAGGGTCGCCAGCCGCGTGCCGGCCAGGGAGAAGGTCATCCCGCCTTGGTCCATGGGAATTGAAAAGGCCTGGGAAAGATAGGTGGCAAAGGCCATCGCCGAGGCGGCAATGGGTGCGGAAAAACCGACGATCAGGGAAATCCACCCGGACAAAAAGCCCACCGGCGGCCCCAGGCTCTCCCTGAGAAAAACATACTCGCCGCCGGCCCGGGGGAACCGCACACCCAGTTCTCCGTAGCACAGGGCGCCGCACAGGGCGAACAGCCCGCCGCACAGCCAGCACAGAAGCAGTGCGCGCGGGCTGCCCAACTCGGCCATGATAAACCCGGTGGTTGTGAAGATACCGGTTCCGACCATGTTGGCCACGACCAGGGCCGTGGCCGAAAACCCGCCGATCTCGCGCTTCAGTCCATTTGCGTTGAATGCATTTTTCATTATTTAACTTCAAAGGTAAACGCCACGTTATGCATATACTCATCACAGGTTTCCAGGTCGGCAAACGGGCAGCGATGGGAAATCGTGACCATCCAATAGCCGGCATTTTTCAATTGCAGCGCGGCCTTGCCTTGGGCGTCGGTGCTGGTCTCCACCGGATAATGGTGGTGTCTTTTTTTGGTATCCTTTTTTTCTGGTGGAGCCGGTTTATGAGGCGCGATATCTTCAGCATTGAATCCGGCATAGGTGGCTCTGACCGTTGCATCGGCAAGCGGTTTCTCATTGAAAAGGACCTGGACCGCCAATCCATCGCCGGCCTTTATCTTCGATGGATCGGTAATCGGGATGATCTCGAGGGGTTGACCGGTCACACCACCGAGATTTTTGTCGCTACCGCCGGCAATCAGCACGGTTTTCGCCTGGAGATGAAAGTTGGTGCACTTGACGGCGTTTTCAACCGCCTTCTTATTCCCCCATTTGCGGCCATCGGGTGTCATCGTGAAGAAACCTGGCTTGACCCGGGCAGTAATCAGCCAGCGCCCGGCTTGTCGATGGCCAATTGGTATTTTCCCGTCGACATCTGGGTCAGATCGACCGTGGCGCCGCTGGGATCGACCGCCTGAATATTCTCCAGCTGTCCGTCCTTAATCTGCTGATCCACGCGGTTGGCCGGATACGTGTGCCCCCAGCCGATGCCGATCTCGACGGTCGTGCCAACCGCTGGGAAGTAATTATCGGGATTGAGCCACAAGTTGTGGGCATGGGCAGCGCCACCAAAGGCAAGCGAACAAAACACCGTGACCATCAGAACGACGAAGGCTTTTCGCAACATTTCAATTCTCCCTGTTTACTATTTTAGGCGTAAAAAGTCGCTTTTCCGACGGATTCGTAAAAAGCCCGAGATCAAGGCTTGCGAATCCTGAGGAATGAGGCGTACTTGGCGTACGCCGCAGTGACGAAAGATGAGCGTAACGCCGATATCGGGCTTTTTACGAATCCGTCAATTATTGGGCAACCCGCCCGCCATCGGCTAAAAAATCGCCCACATAAAGCAGATACTCGAAGGGCATGCGGCCAGTTCCCACCTGCTCCAGAATCGTCCCCAGGCTCCCTTGCAGCACCCGCTCCTTTTCCGCATAACCGGCGCTGAAAACGATGGCCACGGGTGTATCGGGAGCGTAATGGGCGGACAGGCCGTCAATGAATTTTTGGAACTGCGTGCGCATGGTAAACAGCACCATGGTGCTCTGATGGACGGCCATATCCGCCACCGACCATCCGGATGCCAAGATCACCGAATGGGAGCTTTTACCTTCGGTGACGCCGGCCTTGAGGGCCGCATTGGCGGCGTTGAAGCAACTCAGGCCGGGGACCACTTCGGTATCGAGATCACGCAACTCGGTCAGTGACCACGAACAGGGGCCGTAAACCAAGGGGTCGCCGCTGTCGAGCATGGCCACGGTTTTGCCGTCGGCCACCGCCGCGCGCACCAAGGCGGCGAATTCTTCCTGCTTTTGGTGATATTCCTCACAACTCATTTGCTCCCGTCTTTGCTCGGCGGGCTGGCCCTTGGCACAGGGCTTCCCGTAAAAGGGAAAAAGGCGGTGATAACCGGTGAGCACTTCCTTGCCGGACAAAACGTCCTGGAACTTATCCTTGAGTCGTTGGTGGGCGAAAACCAGATCAGCCGATTCGATGACCTTCAGCCCCCGCAGGGTGATCAGATCGGGGTCGCCGGGCCCCACACCCACCAAATAGAATTTTCCCTGGCCGGTCGGTTGCGATGACAAGTCAGGATTGACTGCCGCCCGGCTCAGCGCTTCGCCCACGTAAACGATGGACCGCCATCGATCGATCCCGGAAGTATCGGCGGAAAATCCGCCCACCGTTCCCATGGTGACCTTCTCCTGCCCGACCACACCGGCATTACTGACAATGGCTGCCGGGGTCTGGGCCGGGTAGGACTGCGAAAGACGCGCAAACAGCGCCTGCATGTCCCGAGGCATGAAAATGACCATGGTGGCGCGTTCATGACCGGCCAGTTGCTCGATAGTATCCCGGCTGCCCTCTTTTTTGAAAGGCGCCGTAAGGATGACTTCTCCCAGGCTGACCTTAAGGGCCGCATTGGCGGCGTTGAACGCGCTAAGACCGGGAATGACCGTTGGCGCGAGGTCTTTCAGTTCCTTCACCGTCCACATATCCGGCCCGTAAATGGTGGGATCGCCGCCACTGAGCAAAACCACATGCTTGCCCGCTGATACGGCGTCCCTTACCATGGTGGCAAATTCCGCCTGTTTGCGGTGATATTCCTCGCAGCGCATCGGTTCCCCGGGCCTCTTTTCCCCCTGGCTGATTTTTTTGCAGTCCCTGCCGTAATAACGGAACAGGACGCCATAGCCGTCCACCACCCGTTTGTCGCTAAAATCGATATAAGCGGCCAGTTTCTGTCGGGTTTTCGGGTTGCAGAAAACCACATCCGCGTTGCGGATGGCCTCCGCCGCGCGCACGGTCAGCAGATCGCCATCCCCTGGCCCGATCCCCACGACCGTATAGCTTCCGGGTGTTTTTGCTTGGCTGTTTTCGGTCAGCGGCGGGTGGGTTGCGCACCCGATGACAAATATCCATGCCAGAGCCAACAGCAGGCCGCCCGTCCAGATCCGATACTTCGTCTTTTTGTCATGCATGCGAGTTTCTCCATTCTCAGTATTCCAAGTTGAGCCTATGAGCATTATCCCAGATGGGCTCCCGGTAGGGCTCCCATAAGGATTCCGTTATTTCCGGATAGCTGGAATCGTAATCGTCACCAGTGCTGAACACGGCGACCCGCCGATCGATATCGGAACGGGAGGGTCGGAACGGGAAGCGCTCACATTCACATACCCCTCGTAAGGCAAAAGCAGCCCATACGTCCTGGCCGGGATGGGGCTGCGTTTTCTCATGTCGTGCCTATCCATCAACGCTTCCGACTTAAATAACGGCACGACGAACCACGACAGCCTGAAACACCAAACCCGTCATTTCTGCAGTTCAAACAAAAAAAGCCACAAAAACAGGGGCACATCCGCCCAAGCCTTCGTGGCTGTAGATATTGTTAGGGTGGCTGATTTGTAAGTGTCGAAATAAAAAACTGCGGGTCGTCAAGCGAAGAAGCGCCTTCATTGCACCAGTAGTCGTATACCGCCTGACAAATGATGGTCTCTATCTCATAACGGTTCGAGCGTCAAGGAAATAAACGCGGGTCGGTTTGTTTCCGACAACCGGTTGCGATCGACCCTCGAAAACGAGAACTGGAAGAAGAATTGTCTGAGGTTCCTTTTGCGTGGCCTCACATCTGAGCCCCGAAGCGCCTGCTTGATAAACCCGTTGGATTCAAGCCATCCTGACAGCTGAAATGGTTGCATGATGAGGCGGGCTTGACATCAAAGGGCAATATCGAAGCGGAGGTGTTTTCTTCCTTCGGCGGGCTGGTGGGTATTCTGGTGGGCTTGACGGCGGCGGCCAGCGGCGCAGGGTTGTTTGACATCCCCTTCATTCTAAACACCGGCATCACATTTATCGCTTTTCTCTTCTCAGCGACGGTCGGCATCGTGTTCGGCTATTTCCCGGCACGCCAGGCGGCCCGCTTGAATCCCATCGATGCCATGCGCCATGAATAACCTGACGCCAGCTATCGTCCTAAAATGGTTCGGCCGTGGCGTTGTCGTTGCGACGCCACGGCCTGATTTTCGATTTGATCCAGTCTTGTTTAGAGACGATTCCGCTTGCGCTTCATCTCCCTGTTAATAGGGGAACAAGGTAAGGATCGGATCCATACCCGGTCGCGCATAATCTTTTGGCGACTCGCCGGATTCAAGTGACACACTGTCCAGGACAGTAACAAATTCCTCGGGCTGATCCAGCTTTTCCAAATACCACAAATCCGCACAGAGTTTATTCATCACGCTATGTCCATACTCCAGGCAGCCCGTTTCGCCCCCCTGGTAGCCAAGCACCAATGCCGTCCAAGTGCTCTCGCTCGATTGTTTTACATAAGCGATGTTGCGTGCCGATTGCAAATCCTCCGGCCAGTTGTCAATGTCCTCACTGGTTGGGTAGGTAACACTATAGCCTCCCTTTCCCGGCGTCGTATTTAACATGACCTGCAGGGCATCCTCCTTACAGGAAGGTTTGACTCCTTGTACGAAATAACTCCCACCGGTCTCCAGAGGATAAAAGGTTTTCAGGTATTGGGCCATCAAAATGCCGGAGGTGACACCGGGGCAGTAATGATCATGAAATTCAAAAGACCGGATGGCATAGGTCGGCGCCCCCTCGGCCACGGCATTGGCGATGGTCACGATCCTGAACTCATTGCCGCCAAAAATTTTATTGTCGAATTTTTCAGCGTATTCCTCTGCATTATCGATATCCAATAAATGCGTTGCATTGATCTGCTCCATAGCAACGGTTGAGAAGAGATTGTAATGGTTCTTATGCCTATGAAAACAATCGGGATACACGGCATCCGGATCGACTTCCAAATAGACGCAAAACCCGGATCGCGGTTGATAAATGGCAAACCAGAGCGCCTTGTCCGCGGCGCTGTGGACTTCCACCAGGCTGCTGTCACCCCGGCCGACACCCAGCACCTGGACCAGGCCGTCCAACGCGCCCATGGTGGATTGTCCGTCGATTTCGGCATAACCCGCGTTGGTCAAGGCGACGAATTTATTTGGATTGAAACGATGAAAAGACCGGGGCAGCATTTTAACCGCCTTTTTCGCAGCCTGTCGGCCGACCGTTTTCCAGTAGGCATAATCGCTGTTCGTTGAGCAATCCCGGGCCGATGCGGAAAATGCAAATCCGGTAACCAACAGGATCATGATCGAAATGGAAAGAACGACGGTTTTCACTGCAATACGCTTTTGACGAAACATGAAGATCTCCTTTCTGTAGTCAACATTTGTTTTGCATGCCGCACCAGGTGCGTCCTGCACCATCTGGAAACCTTCCCTGTTTCGTTGCGTTGTCTTGCGGCCTGGACTGGATCAGCATAATAGACCATCTCGTTTGTGCCGGATCGATATCCTTCTGTGGATATCCGCTTCATTAGGGCCCGCCTTCGATCACCTCCTTTCCATTAAAAACGACGGGGCTAAATGGTGTTATGGCTTAACCAGGCCGGCCAAGGCATATGGATTCGTGCCGGCTTGGATGATCCCATTGTAAAGCGCTTCATCCAGTTTGAATTCGGCGGCGGTGGAGACAAACCGGTCCGGCTGGTCCAGATGGTCCAGCGCGGCCAATACCATGGCGGCCTTGGGCGTGTCTTTGGGGGAGAGATCCTTGAGTGGGGCAAAATCGAAACTCAGCGCCACGCCCTTGCCGCTTTTTTTCTGGGCATCCCAGATAAGCACCATGCCGGCCGGATGGGCGACAGTGATTTTCGCCAGCTGTTCATCGGAAAGGGGCTTGACGACAAGTCCTCTTTTCCCCGGCGTGCAGTCCATGATCACCTGAAAGGCGTCTTCCTTGCACCACACCGGACTGGAGACCACGGTATACCGCTGTCCCTTTGAAAGGGGATAATGGTTGAGAATGTAGTGGGCCATGAGGTAGCCCGAGGTCAGCCCCGGACAGATGTGGTTGTGGAGCTCGGCGCTTTTCAGGAAATCATACGGCGCGCCCTTGGCCCAGGCATTGGCCACGGCCGCCAGGGTGAAAAGATCCCGGCCGGCCTTGTAATCATCGGTCTTCTTCCAGAACGCCGGCTGGGAAATGGCCGCCGGTCCCAGATCCACGGATTCGGAAATCCAGCCCGTCCCTTCCCGGCTGACGATCACCGCCGCGCCGCTTCTTTTGAACAGCATCAGGCGAAAGGCATGGTCCTGGGGACGCTGGAAAAAAGCAGGTTCCCCTTGCCCACCGTGCAACCGGTCGCTATTTGGGCCCGGTCCAGCCAGGGCAGCGCACTGACGCCGTCCACCATCACGAAAGGGGCATCGGTCATCACCAAAAAATCGCTATCGCCCTGAGTGACGCGCAGGGTATCCATGGCCTGGGTGACGGTCGCATCGAATGTCGCCCCAAAACCATTTCCACTAAAACCGACGATTACCGAAAACAATCCGATGAAAAGCCAATGGGTCGTCTTACGCATGTCATTTTCTCCTTTTTTAACTTCGTTTTCCGGCTTGAAAGACGCTGGGTTCGCGCCATCCGCGATTCTCATCATCCATCTGGTTAAACGCCTCTTGGTCAAACACCTCTCGGCCAAACACCTCGAAGGCGGCCCCCTGGTCGACCAGGCGTCCTTGATTCAGGACATACACCCGGTCGGCAATTTTGCGGGCCAACGCGATATCATGGGAGATAAACAGCAGGGAAAAACCATTTTCGTTCTGGCGGCCCTTGAGTTCCCGCAGGATCACCGCCTGGGTGGAAGGGTCCAGCATGGCGGTAATTTCATCGGCCACCAAAAGCTGCGGATCACTGACGAGCGCCCGTGCAATGGCCACGCGCTGCCGCTGGCCGCCACTCAAGGCATGGCAGGTGCGGTGCAGAAAATCCGGAGTGGTGGACAGCTGCATGGCCGACAAGGCGGCAACCGCTTTTTCGTCCCGCGTGCGACGATCCTGCCAGCCCATGATATCCAAGGGCTCGCGGACGGCATCGATCACCGTCAAGCGATGACTGACGGCTTCCCCCGGTCCTGAAACACCATCTGCATGCCACCCATGCGGGCCGTGGCCGCATGATCGCTCACCGGCTGCCCCAAAATCTCACTTCGCCGCCATCGGACACCAGCACCTGTACGAGAATATGGGCCAGGGTGGATTTTCCAGACCCCGAGGCCCCCACCAGGGCCACCACTTCTCCGCGACGAACCGTCAGGCTGACGCCTTGAAGCGCGTCAATCCGTTTACTTCCCAGGTGATAGGTTTTTCTCAGGTCCATGGCCTGCAGCACCGTCTGGATACCGCCCTTGTGGCAGGCCACCTGGCGCTGCAGGCCCACATGGACCAGCTCGGGCCGTTTTTGGGCACAGGTCTTGGATGACTGGCAGCATCGCGCCTGAAACGGGCAACCGCCGGTCTCCCCGGGTCGGGGCGGCGAACCGGCGATACCCCATAGATCCTTGTAGGGGAAAAAATCGGCGGAGGCATTGATCAACCGCGGGTGTAGGGGTGTTGGGGCTTGCGCAACACATCGGCAGTCATGCCGGTCTCAACCACCCGGCCGGCATACAGGGTGAACAACTGACGGGTAAGCCGCCGGACCGCCGGCAAATTGTGGGAAATCAAAATCATGGCGAACCCCATCTGCTGCTGCAGGGAATCCAGCAGTTGCACGATGGCTTCCCGGGATTCGGGATCCAGTGACGTGGTCGGCTCATCCACGATCAAGAGCGCCGGTTCACAGGCCAGCGCCATGGCGATCAGCGCACGCTGGCGCATGCCGCCGGAGAGCTGGTGGGCGTATCCCGCTTGCCAGTCCGGATCGAGGCCGGTCAGGGTCAGCAGTTCGGCGACCCGCTCCCGTGCGGCGCGGGCCGAAAGCCGCAGGTGGGTACGAAGCGGCTCACGCAGCTGTTCGCCCAAGGGAATCACCGGATTGAACGCTTCCGAACGGTTCTGAAAGACCATGCAATCTTGCGCCACTGCAGCAACCGGCGGCGCGATGCCTTCATGCAGGTCAGTTCATGCTCCTGAAAGCGGATACTGCCACTGACCGCGGCATCACCGAGCAGCCCCATGATGGATAGGCCCAGGCTGGTCTTGCCGCACCCGGATTCGCCAATCAGGCCCATGCGGTCGCCGGCGGAGAGGTGGAAGGTTACCCCCATGACGGCCGGTACCGGGGGACGGACCCGATCGTAGACGATGGACAGATTCTCGACGTCAAGCATCAGTGGCCCTCCAGCGCGGGTCAGCAGCCTTTTCGAGATCGCGGCCCACCAGGGCCAGGCTGGTCACCACAATCATCAGGGCCAGCCATGGAAAAACCAGCCACCACTTCCAGAAATCGGTATAGTAGATGCCCTTGAAACTCAGGACATGGTGAATGATCATGCCCCATGAACGCG
The DNA here is from genome assembly GCF_001311845.1 of Desulfosarcina cetonica JCM 12296. Classification (GTDB taxonomy): domain Bacteria; phylum Desulfobacterota; class Desulfobacteria; order Desulfobacterales; family Desulfosarcinaceae; genus Desulfosarcina; species Desulfosarcina cetonica. The sequence goes on from NZ_BBCC01000125.1 coordinate 18,602, forward strand.
AGGTGGGGTCGCCCAGGCCAAGGAAGGAAAGCCCCGCCTCGGCAACGATCGCCCGACCGGCCAGCCGGATCATGCTCACCGCGGCCAGGGGAAATATCTCCGGCAGAAAGTGATGCCGCATCAAATAGAAGGCACCGGCCCCATAGGTTTCCGCTGCGTGAACATAACGCCGCTGTTTGAGACTGAGCACGCGGCTGCGCACGATGCGCGCGGTGAACACCCAGGAAAAGGCGGCCAGCACGAAGATGATGGTCTCGACGCGCGGCCCGAGAAACGCGGCCAGCACGATCATTACCGGAAGATCGGGGAGCACCAGCAAAAATGTCGATCAGGCGCATCAGCACGCGGTCCGGCCAGCCGCCCCGATAGCCGGCCAGAAT
>NZ_BBCC01000126.1 GCF_001311845.1 Desulfosarcina cetonica JCM 12296
TAAACCAAAAGGAGGCAACTCATGGACATTTTGGTATGCGTGAAACGGGTTCCCGATACCGCTGGGAACGAGATCGAGGTGAATGGTGACAAGCTGATTGAACACCTGAAGGCCAAAGGAGGGTTGAAATAATGGCTGAGATCTATGCATATATCACGCATAAGGATGGCGTGGCCGACGATTCGGCCCTGGAACTGATCGTTGCGGCGACAAAAAAGGTGTATAGTGCTTAAAACAGGATAGCGGGAAAGAGAAAAGAATGACTGATTTTAAAATCGACACCAGGGATGTTTTCTACATTCTCAAAGAACAGCTCAATTACGGGACCCTATGCAATCTGGCGCCATTTGCGGATCTGAACGAAAAGACCCTCGATCTCATGGTAAACGAAGCGATTCATTTCGCCAAAGGCGTCCTCGATCCTCTGAATCAGATTGCCGAGGAGACCCCGTTGCATTCGCCAATGGGGAGGTCCGCTGCCCGGCTGAATTCAAAAAGGCGTTTCGGCAATATGGAAGCGATGGCTGGACCGCCGCCGTCGGTGATCCGGCATACGGTGGTCAGGGATTCCCGCTGATGATGCGCATCATCATCAATGAAATGATGTATGGTGCCTGTCAGGCCTTCAACAGCGCACCCAGCCTGGCGTTCGGCGCGGCCCGGTTGATTCACAGCTTCGGCAGCGAGTCGCTCAAACAGCTTTTTGTATCCAAGATGTTCAGCGGCACCTGGAGTGGCACCATGTGCCTGACCGAGCCCGGTGCCGGGTCCAATTTGGGTGCCCTTGAAACCATGGCCTATCCTGAAGGCGATCACTTCCGCATCAAGGGATCGAAGATTTTCATCTCCTGGGGTGAACACGATCTGACCGAAAACATCATCCATCTGGTGCTGGCCCGCATTGACGGCGCACCGTCGGGCACCGCCGGGATTTCTCTTTTCGTGGTTCCCAAAATTCGCGTCAATGCCGATGGCACACTGGCCGGGCCCAACGATGTGGTCTGCACCGGGATCGAGCACAAATGCGGCCTGCACGCGGCCCCGACGGCCGCCCTGACCTTTGGCGGCCGCGACGACTGCATCGGCTACCTGTGCGGAGAAAAAAACAAGGGCCTGGCGCACATGTTCCAGATGATGAACGGTGCCCGCATCAACTCCGCGGTCAGCGGCATGACCATGGCCGGCAGTGCCTACCGCAACGCCCTGGCCTATGTCCAAGATCGGGTACAGGGCCGCGACATCGCCGGTCGATCGGAAGGTGACGTCACCATCATCCATCACCCGGATGTTCGACGTATGCTGCTGTGGATGAAAGCGGCCGCGGATGGGATGCGCTCGATGGTTTACACCGCCGCCTTTTGGGAAGACCTGGCCAAGCGCTGCCACCGGGGCCGGAAAAAACACGCTACCAGAACCTGATCGACTTTATGACGCCGATTCTGAAAGCCTACTGTTCGGACACGGGTTTTCGCGTTTGTGAAACGGCCATGCAGTGCCTGGGCGGGTACGGATACTGCCGGGATTATCCCATTGAGCGCTACCTGCGCGACGTCAAAATCATGTCCTTGTACGAGGGAACCAACGGCATCCAATCCATGGATCTGATGGGCCGCAAGATGCAAATCAGAGACGGCGGCTGCTTTAAGGCCTTTCAGGAGGAGATCGACGGCTTTTGCGCCACCCACCGGAATCATCCCGTCCTTAAGAATCAAGTCGCTCAACTGGCGTCCACCGCGGGCGAGCTTTGGTCGTGCGCCATGGAAATGCGCACGCGCATGAAAACCGACCCGCTTCAATGGGCCTCGACCACCTATCCGGCCCTGTTGGCCTTCGGGGACCTGACCATGGCCTGGCGACTATTGGATATGGCGGTCATTGCCTCTGACCGGGCCGCGAAAAACGGCAAAAAAAATGATTTTTTCAAGGGCAAGGTCTATCAGGCGACCTGGTTCGTGGACACCACCCTGCCCCATACCCAGGCCAGAATCGGCACCTGCCGGCGCCAGGAACGAGAAATCATCGAGATTCCCGACACTGCCTATTAATGAATTTAAGGATAAGCCGATGCAACCGGAAATCAAAGACAATATTGCCCTGATCCGTATCGACCACCCACCGGCCAATGCCTGGAACCTGTCGACCATGCAGGCTTTCAGCCGTGCTGTCGAACAGGTGAAAACCGATGCAGCGGTTCGTGTGGTCGTTATCACCGGTGCCGGTGAGAAATTCTTTTCCGCCGCTTCGATGTTAGCGATGCCGCCAACACCGAAGCCATCAGCAATATCGGCCGGGACCTGTGGCGGCAGATCGATCGTTTTCCCAAACCCACGATCGCGGCCATCAATGGATACGCCATGGGTGGCGGGTTGGAGTTGGCCCTGGCCTGTCACTTTCGGCTGCTGGCCGACAATCCGAAAATTAAGCTGGGGCTAACCGAACTCAACCTCGGCATCATTCCAGGCTGGGGAGGCACCCAGCGCCTGCCCAGGCTGGTCGGACGGACCAAGGCCCTGGAAATGATTCTACTCAGCCAGACGCTTGACGCCCGCGCGGCCTTTGATTGCGGTCTCGTCGACCGACTGGTCCCACCGGCGCACCTTCTCGATGACGCCATGACCATGGCTCAGCAACTGGCCGAGCGGCCACCCGTAGCCGTGCGCTATGTACTGGAGGCATTCTCGACCGGAATTTACGAGGGGCTTGACCAGGGGCTGCTGAGCGAAGCCGAAGGGGCCGCCATTGTTCGGCAGACCGAAGACCGAGAAGAGGGCTTTGCAGCGTTTAAGGAAAAACGGAAACCGCAATTTTCCGGCAAATAAGACTTGTGTGGTTTCTGTCATTCAGGATATGGGTCAGGGGATGAGCGAGACGAAGAATACAGTTCCGGCGGTTGACCGTGCCGTGGATGTTATCGAATGCATCTCCGCGTCTGACAGGGAAATGTCGCTTTCCGACATCATTGACCGCGTCGACATACCACGCCAGTCCCTTATCCGTATCCTCAACACCCTTTGTTCAAGAGGTTTCCTTGACAAATCCGGAAAAAGAGGACTCTACCGGCTGGGTTTGAAATTTTTGTATTTGGGGCATCGACTCCATGACAAATACGACCTGCGCAATTCTGCCTGGAAATACATGAAGGAGCTGTCGAATAAGACACGCAAAACAATTGAACTGGCGACATTGGACCGTGATCAACTCATCCTCTTGGAACAGATACGGGGAAGCGAGAGCATGGCACTCTACTCTCGCGTTGGAAGTGTCATTCCCTACCTTCATGCTGTTAGTGTCGGAAAAGTTTATCTTTCCTTGATGAGCGAAGAAAAAAGGCACCAAGTCATTCAAAAAATAGGTTTGCCCGCCATCACGAAATATACCATTACAGACCCTGAAGCCCTTGACGCTGAGCTTCTACAGATAAAAAACTGCGGTTTCGGATTCGAGGACCAGGAATTAAGAGAGGGTGTCAGAAGAATTGCCGCCCCGATTTTTAACTTTTCCGGAAAGCATGTTGGGTGCATCGGAATATCCGCCTCCATATTTAATTTTGATCTTAAGGATAAAGAGAAATACGGCGAAATGGTGGTCGATGCTGCCCGAAAGGCTTCAGCTGCTATGGGATACCCATCTAATACCGGCGCAGCATAATATAAGATTTCTTCTGATCGGCGGATACCTGTTTGTCGCTTTCTTGCGATGACGATATGAGGTTGCCGGAAATAAATATTTCCTCCATCCTGCTTGTCTTTGTGCCCGTCCATGAAAGAAAAACGCATGTCTGGCGCCCCACATACCCATCGCCAATGCGTTGAGTGCACGCGAAAAAGTCCTCGACGCGGGCATCCGGCCTGAGCATTCACATCCACATAAGTTTCTAATATTTAATAATTCTCTTCGTTTTCCAAAGATGTAAAAAGCTGTTTTAGGTAAATACTCAGCGAGAAATTCAAAAAGAAATAAAAAAGACTTGACCTGGGACTTTGGAAATTGGCTCAAAAGTATCTTTTTTTCTTGACACAAGAATTTAATCGTTTTAAGTAAGTACCAAATATGGATTTAAAAATATCAAATTTGGTATTTATCTAGAAAGCCAGAAAATACAGTCCCTACAATCGATTGATCAATTTATGGGATCGAATCCATTTTTTCAGCGGCCAAGGATTTATCCCTACAAAAAATAGGTAGGTTAGTAAACCGCAAAGCAGGAGGTTCTTACATGGATTTTGAATTCAGCAAACACCAAAAAATGATCCAAAAGGAAGTACGGCGCTTCGCCCAGGAGGAACTGGCACCAAGGTATCAGCAGTGGGACAGGGAGAAACGGTATCCCCGGGAGTTGGTCAAAAAAATGGGCGATCTGGGATTCATCGGCGTATCGGTGAGTCAGGAGAATGGGGGACTGGGCGAGTCGTTTATCACCGAGGGGATCGTGTGTGAGGAGATTTCCCGGGGGGACTGCAGTATTTCAATGTCAACCCATGTGGCCAATCATCTCTGCGGCGGTCTTTTGGAGCAAGGACACAAGGAGGCAAAGGACGCATTTCTCGGGCCGTTTCTGGCCGGTGAAAAGATCCCGGCCTTCTGCCTGACCGAGCCCGGGTGCGGGACAGATGCCGCCGCCCTTCAAACGCGGGCAGAGAAGAAGGGTGCCGCCTATGTTTTAAACGGAGAGAAGTCGGGCATCACCGCCATCATGGATGCGGATTTTGCTCTGGTTTTCGCCAAGACCGATCCCGAGGCCGGCGCCCAGGGGGTCAGTTGTTTTGTCATTCCCATGGACCTTCCCGGCGTGTCGACCCAATCCTACGAAGACCTCGGATGCAACGCCGTCGTCCGGGGCTCCCTCTTTTTGCAGGATGTGGAGATCCCCGAAACCTATCTGATCGGCCAAGAGGGCAAAGGATTCAAACTGGCCATGCAGGGGTTTGACCAAAGCCGCATCCTGCTCTGCCTGGAAGCCCTGCGCCCGCCTTTGTATCCCTTGAAGAGACCATGGAACATGTCAAACAGCGCCAGGCCTTCGGCCGACCACTGGCGACTTTCGAAGGCGTTTCTTTCCCGATCATCGAACACTTCAGCCTCCTGGAGGCCGTTCGGCTGCTGTGCTACAAGGCATTGTGGTTGAGAGATCAGGGCCGCTCCAGCAGTAAAGAAGCCGGCATGGTAAAATGGATGGCCCCCCGTTTTTCAACCAATGCGATCAGGGACTGTATCGTGCTGCATGGTCATTATGGGTACACCAAAGATTATCCGTTGGAGCAACGTTTGAGGGATGTGCTGGCCATCGAAATCGCCGATGGCACCTCCCAGGTCTCCAAGCTGGTGGTTCACCGGGAAATGATGGGGAGAGAATTTTTGCCCTACAATTATCGGTATTATCGGTAGACGAATCACCGTCTTTTGGGCCACTTCAAGGCCAAACAATTAAACTCTTGCCATTACCTATCGAGGAAATAAAATGAATTTTGAAGAGATCCTTTATGAGAAAAAAAATGGCGTGGCGCGGATCGCCATCAATCGACCCGAAAAATACAATGCCTGTACGTCTCTGACGCTTCTGGAACTGAACAAGGCGCTGACGGATGCCTGGGTAGACACCACCGTTGGGGTGGTGGTATTTACCGGTACCGGCGAAAAGGCCTTTTGCACCGGCGGCGATCAGTCCATCAGGGATAAAAGCGGGTATGCCGGCACCATTGCGGCGCTGCCAGTGGAAGTTGGTTGGCAGACCGTGTCCCACCTGATCCGGACCATCCCCAAGCCGGTCATCGCCCGGGTGAATGGCTACGCCATCGGCGGCGGGCACGTCTTTCAGGTCGTCTGCGACTTGTCCATTGCCGCCGAAACCGCCAAAATGGGCCAGGCCGGTCCCAAGGTCGGCAGCTTCGATCCGGGATATGGAACCGGTGACCTGGTAAGAGCGGTCGGGTTGAAGAAGGCCAAGGAAATTTGGTATATGTGCCGGATGTACACGGCCCATGAGGCACTCGACATGGGGTTGGTCAATAAGGTGGTGCCCTTGGAACAGTTGGACAGTGAAGTCGACCAATGGTGTCAGGAACTTTTGGAAAAAAGTCCCACGGCCCTTAAAATGCTCAAATATGCCTTCCACGCCGAGACCGACGGGGTTGCGGGAATCACCAATCTGGGCGTTGGCGGATTGAGTATGTACTATGGAACCGATGAATCCCTGGAAGGCAGAAATGCCTTCATGGAAAAACGAAAACCCGATTTTTCCAACTATCGCTAACAAACAGAGACAGAGAAATAAGGTTGCCGGAAATTAATAATTTCCGGCAACCTAAAGTCCAAGGGGACCTGATCCCAATGTGCCGCGAGGGAGGCAATCCATGAAAATCCAGAACATCTTCGTTGTTGGTTCCGGCCTGATGGGCAGCGGGATCGCGCAGGTTTTCGCTCAAGCCGGCATGGCCGTGACCATCAGTGATGAAAACCATGAAGCGCTGCAAAAAGCTCGAGAAAATATTGCCTGGTCGGTTGGCAAGCTTGTCGAAAAGGGGCGGCTCAAGGAACCACGGGATACCATTGTCGAACGGATTCAATTCTCCGGCGATTTGGAAAAGGCCGGAGATGCGGACTTGGTGGTCGAGGCGGTTTTCGAAAATCTAAACCTCAAGCGGGATATTTTTCGACGTCTGGATGAGATATGCAAACCGGATACGGTCCTGGCCAGCAACACCTCCTCGCTGCCGATTACCGAGCTTGGAGCAGTTACCCGGCGTCCGGAAAGGGTGTTGGGGCTCCATTTTTTCAGCCCGGTTCCCATGATGCGGGCGGTGGAGGTGGTCAGGGGCGTGAGTACGTCCGAGGAGACCATGCTGATGGGGGCCGCTGTGGTTCGGGAATTGGGCAAGGAGCCCATCCGGGTGGAAAGCGATCTGCCGGGTTTTTTGCTCAACCGAGTCAATTTGGTGAGCTACGTCGAAGCCATCAAGCTTCTGGAACAGGGCGTGGCGACGGCGGAAGATATCGACAAGGGGGTCCGGCTGGCCTTCGGTCGGCCCATGGGGCCGTTTGAAACCGGAGATATCGTGGGGCTCGACGTCTCCTGTAACGCGCTGGAATCAATATACCAGGAAGGCCGTGAAGATCGTTATTATCCCCCCCAGCTTTTGAGACGAAAAGTGAGAGCCGGGCATCTTGGCAAAAAGAGCGGTCAAGGTTGGTATCGGTACGATGAAAATGGTCAGCGTTTGTAGGCGTCAACTACCCATGGCCAACGCTTTCACCACCAAAGGACCAATCGGCCAGACGGCCCCCAGATGGCCCCCAGATGGCCTATCGACAACCAGTGTCCATCCAGAAATGTCCAATTTTCCCGATATCTTGGTTCCCCGAAAAATTTTATCCTCGGAATATCAACCAGATGCCTGTGGCAAAAATTTTCGGGGGCCTTGATCTCGACCCAATTCGCCTATTTCCGGACAGCCACTGACGAATAGGTACCGTGAGTTTTTCCGGTTTCCACGAATGCCTTCATGGTATCGTGTTTGGCTTCGTCAAGGGCGCAACCGATGCTGAGAATATAACCTTTGTCAGCGGCGGCAACGTCGATGAGTTTCTTGGTCTCCTCTTCGACCTGGTCCACGGTTCCGGTCAGAATCAATGATACCGGGAAGCCGCCGGCAATGCAGACCTTGCCGCCCAGCACCTCACGGGCCTTGCTCATGTCGGTGCGGTCGAACAGATACATGCAGCGGATGTCGGCGGTCTCGGCCAGATAGTCGAGGCGCTGGTTGTATCCGCCTTCGACGAAACAGGCCGGCACGCAGCCCGCCCCGGCCAGGCCAACCATGACGGCTTTGAGGGTCGGCCAGTAGAACTTCTGGAACTGCTCATCGGACATGAAGCCGTCGGCGCCTTGTGTAGCGGGATAAATACAATGGGGTTGCCATTGGCCACGGCACCGCTGACCCCCTGATCGATCATGGGCTGAACCAGACGCTGGGCTGCCTCGATCACTTTTTCGGGACGACGGTACAGGTCCATCATGAGCGACGTGGTCCCGCGGAAAGAGTCGCTGAGCACGTCAAAGGGCGCTTTGGTGGCCCCGCCGATGCCGAAAGGAAAGCCGGCGGCCATGATCTGACCCAAAATCGGCCCCATGGTGTTGATCCAATCAAAGCATTGTTTGCCCGCTGTCATCAGTGCCTGGAGCGCCGCCTGCACCGGCGGGGTCCCCATGGCAACCAGCCAAGGGCCAAGCATGGGCAGTTCCATGGCGCCGTAAATGGGGGGGATGTCGGCCAGCGGTGCCAGGGCAGCGTGGGTTTTGGGCATCCAGAAACGCAGGTAGAAATCCGTCGGATCGCTGATCAAACGATCGTATTCCTCGGGTTTCATGTACTCCTTTTCGTTGAACTGATATGACAGATTCTCGGCAACCCCGTGCCCGGGCCATTTATACAGATTGTACTGCAGGGTTTCCAATGCCGGCCCATACATCAGCATGGATGCGGCACCGGCGGTATCCGGCTGGTAGGTGGCACAGAAATCGAAATAAGCCTGACCGGCCGCTTCGGGGTTGTACATGGCCTCATGACCGCTAAGGCCCTTGAGCATGGTCGGTGCAAAGGTGGTCAGGGGCATGATCGGCACCCGTTTGATGTCCGGACTGATCTTCAGCGCATCGCTAACCAGGCCGGCGCGCTCCTGATAGGCGGCCTTTTCTTCCGGGCCTGCGAATTCAATGCCTTCGCCCGATGCCCACTGGGCTAAAAACGCATCCTGTCGCTCTGTGACCGACAGCGTGTTGTTCTGGCCTACCATAATGTCTCCCATGGTTGGTTTGTGCCCCTCCAGAGATGGTCGATTTCCCGACGATAACCTTGTACGGGTCACGCAGACCGGCTTCCTTCAGTTTCTCCCCAACCCCCTCATCGAGTCGAAGGCCAGCGCCAACAGACCGCTGACACCAATTACGTCCGGGTTGAATGCCGTGGCTTTCTCGATAATCGTGTCCGCCGGTAATGTGAAGGTTAGGGAATTCTTTTCTGAAGAAAAATCACACCGGTAACCAATCGACCCAAGACGCCAATCACATATTCTTATAGATGGCTTTATCGCCTTGACAGGACCAAACAAGTCTTATAGAGGAATGTCAAGTGTTTTTTTGATACGAACGGTTACGCTAACGATTCTATGCTTCTAAGGAAGTGACCCGAAATCCGAGTGACTTCGTGGACCTAAATGTTTCCCCGCAAGATACGCTGCTTTTTACGAGTCACGTTGTAAGCAATGAGCCGTCATTGTTGGAAAAGATGGGCGAGCGATAGCCGGATCCAAGGCCAGCCTTTCACTTACAGTCGATCTCCCAGACGGCAGGAAGCCATTCATGGTGCGAAGTTTTTTTGATCAATCGCGGATATCGCCAACCGAGTCCGATGGAACGGAAAAAATAGACAAGACGAGCTATTTACCCGCCTATGTCCAGCTGGCCAATATATTGAAACAGCGCATCTCTGCGGGTATCTACGAGCCCGGCAGCCGTCTGCCATCGGAGGCATCCCTGGCCAAGCATTTTGGCCTTTCCGCCATGACCGCCCGTCAGGCCGTTGGCGTGCTGGCCGAAGAGGGGCTGGTTAAACGGGTTCAGGGCAGCGGGACCTTCGTCCAACGCATTGGCGTTGCCACCAGTCATTTTGGCCTCGATGCGCTGCGGGATGTTTTTATGGACAAGGACAACCTGGATGTCCGCATTCTGAAAGCCACGGTTGAATCCGCCCAGGGCGCCCCGTGCAGCGCCCTGGGGGTAGCCAATGGGGAACGCTTGGTGGTGGTTGAACGGCTCATTTTATACCAGGGCCACCCGTTTACCATCCAGGTTGGGTATGCCCGTTTTGATCCGGAGTCCCCCATTGTAGAGACCATGCTGGATACGAAGATGCTCACCGGCCTTTTTTTCGAAAATACGACGTCATGCTTCATGAAAGGAGAGCTTCGCTTGCTGCCCGCATTCTTTAACGAGCAGGAAGCCGAGCTTCTCAACAGCAAGGCAGGCGCATGTGCGTTCAGGCTGGAGCATATATTCTACGATTTCTCAGACCAGCCCGCCTCCTTCGGCTGGTTCACCGTCAGCCCCGAGAAAATGCCGCTGATCAGTAAGGTGGGGGTCTGGAATGAATAAAGGCCGTAATCAAGGCAAAACGAATCCGGTGGGTGCGGTGCGCTTGAAAAAACTGGTCAAACTGGTTGTCGATCTCAAGGAAAAGCAATGCGTCGCTGAAGTCAGCACCATGCTCGACGCCGGCTACCCGCCTCAGGATCTTCTGGACAGCTGTCTTCAGGGAATGCAGGAAATCGGCCAACGGTTCGAAGATGGCCGCTACTATATTTCCGCGCTGATCATGGCCGGTGCATCATGCGCCAGATGACAGATTTGTTGGAACCGCATTTGGGAACCAAAAAAACCGAGTCTGTCATCGGCACCATGTTGCTGGGAACCGTTGCCGGCGATATCCATGATCTGGGGAAAAATCTGTTTGCCATCCTGGCTCGTTGCAAGGGGATTCATGTGATCGATTTAGGCGTCGATGTGCCACCGGCCACGTTTTTAGCCAAGGCTCAGGAACACAAACCCGCCATGATCGGCATCAGCTGTGTGTTGACCACGGGATGGCCGAAACTGGAGGAGACCGTCTCCCTGCTGCGCAACAAACTCCCTCCCCCCGTGCCGTCGATTATCATTGGGGGAACCAGCATCGATGAACATGTGTGTCGCTACGTCAAGTCGGATTTTTGTGTCAGTGATGCCTCCGAAGGCCTGGCGATCTGCCACCGCGTGATGAACAAATCAGAAGACAAACGTCCCAAAAAAAGATAGAGGGAGGAAGCTGCATCAATGAGGCGATTGGCGGATAACGCAGCCCAAAAGCATCATCTTGAATGCCATGGCATAAAACAGATATCAAGCGGACAGCATCAATGATGGGGGAAACAGATGAGCACGACGGAATTTAAAGATAAAGTCAAGCGTAACGTTGCAAACAACTTTGACCAAAGTTTTCAAATTTATCAGGACTTCGAGGACAAATACCAGTTCTTTAACCGTCTGGCCCTGAAAATGGCCGAATCAATTAATCTGCAAAGAGGGTCGTCGGTTCTGGATGTCGGCTGCGGAAATGGTATTTCCGCCAAAGCACTGCATGACCGGTTTGACTGCAGCGTTCTGGGCGTGGATTTATCCGAGCAGATGATTGCCGCCGGACAGGAACTTTGCCGTGCGCCGGCCATCCGTCTGATCCAGGGCGACGGTGAGAAGCTGACCCAGATTGTAGGCGATCAAGATTTTGATTATGTGCTTTACAACGCCTCGATCTTTATCTTTCCGGATGTTCGTGCCACCCTTGATGAATCCGTCAAGTGCCTTCGTCCCGGCGGGAAAATCGCCTTTTCTTTCTATCCCCAGATCTTGGGCGAAAGCAATGAGGACTTGATGAGCGTTGCCTATGAACGATTGGGCGAGCCGGAACCCCGGTTTCGGGTGATCACCGATTACGACAAGGCCAGCCGGGCACTGGAAGACCGTTGCGGCGATATCAGCCATCATCAATGGGCAAGACCCCTTGATGTCGGTTTCCTGCAGGATTTTTTCTCTATTCCAGCCCAATCTGCATCGCTTTTCCCGGGACGTGGATATGAAGAGCGACGCGACCGGGTCGTACAGTTATTTGCCGGTCTGGAAGACATGAAGGATAAAGGCCGTATCGTTTGGCGAATAGCGGAAGGTGTCAAAACGAAAAGCGTTCCTTAGTTCTCCCTTATCATCCGTATCCTCCTTTTACGTTTAACTTCAGATAGTACTCAATGAAGCGGCCAATCAGCGGGTTATCATTCTCCGGATGGTGGCACAGGCTGATGGTCAGATAGCACTGCGGATCGGCCACGGCGATGCCTTTGACATTGGCGGAAATGTTTGCCTCTTTCACATGGTAGGGCATCAGCAAGACCCCCATGTCGGGCTTCATGTTCAACACGGCTTCTTCAATCGATTTGACCGTCAACACGGTCTGGGGTTCATACCCCGCCGTCCGACAAAAATCATGCTGATACTTGACCATCGCCCCGCTGTAATACCCCTGAATGGAGATGAAGCTTTCTTTTTTCAATTCGCTAAGGTGCAGGCGTTTCCGGGATGCCAGGGGATGTTCCCGATGCATGATAACGGCCAAGGGTTCCCTGAAAGCATCGTGGAATATCAGCCGGTTGGAATTGGGTGCGTCGATCCGGGGAAGGATGGCAAGGTCCACCTGCCTTGCCAGCAAGGCATCGACAATGGCTTCCGGATAGGCGGGCAGATATTTCAGTTTGACCTGGGGATGGGACGACTCAAAACCACTCACCATGTCGCTGAGATATCTTTTAATCCCAAAATACGGAACACCGATATGAAGCTGTTCGGCGAGAGTACGCTTCAGCTTCTCACACAGGGCGTCATAGTCGCTTACAATCGTCTCAATCCCTTCCAGGAATGTCCGACCGGCCCGGGTCAGTCGAACATTATGGGTGTCCCTCTTGAAAAGCATTGTACCCACTTCTTTTTCAAGCATGGCAATATGACGACTCAACCCCGGTTGGGTCATGTTGAGCCGTTCCGATGTAACTGAATAATTAAGGTATTTTGCCAGAGCAATGAATTCTCTAAAATAATCTATTTTCATTCGTGCAACCCGAATTGGATGGTTTTGAAAACCTTGTTGAGTCCGTTGGCAAGCCGAAAAGATGCAGATTATTTAATAAATGCATAACCCTTCCATTTTTATTATTTCCATTTGGCGCCCGAATCTGCGTTTATCCACTCTTATATATGACTATAGGATATTTACTAAACCGAGGAGGGTGAAGTCAAATGATTATTATCGGTGAAAAAATCAACGGCGCCATTCCGTCTGTGGCAAAGGCCATTGCCGACAAGGACGAAGCGTTAATCAGGGAGCTTGCCAAAACCCAGTCCGAAGCTGGGGCGGCTTACATCGACGTATGCGCATCGGTGGACTCGGCGATCGAATTGGATACCATGAAGTGGCTGATTGATCTGGTTCAGGAGGCCACCGACACCCCGATCGCCATCGACAGCCCCGACGCCAGGGTGTGCGCCAAGGCCATCGAATTCTGCAATAAACCCGGTCTGGTGAACTCCGTCTCCATGGAAGGAGACAAGATCGATGTGGTTTTTCCGATGATCGCGGATACCCAGTGGGAATGCATCGCGCTTTTGTGCGACGATAGCGGCATCCCCAAAACCGGGGAAAAGCGCCTCGAGGTGTTTGCCGCCATCATGGAAAAGGCCGAGGCGTTCAACATCGATCCGTCCCGCCTGCATATCGATCCCTTGGTTGAAATGCTTTGCACCGCTGAAGACGGCATCAACACCGTCATGGAAGTGATGCGGGAAGTCAAGCGACAGTATCCCACGATTCATGTGACCGGAGGCGCCAGCAATATTTCGTTCAACCTGCCGGCCCGTAAATTCGTCAACCAGGCGTTTCTTGTTCTTTCCATGGGTGCGGGAATGGACAGCGCCATCATCAATCCGTTGCACAAGCACATGATGGGACTGATCTACGCCACGGAAGCCTTAAAGGGAAATGATGAGTACTGCATGGAGTACATCAACGGCTACCGAGAAGGGCTTTACGGCCCCGTCAAATAACCAACCATAACCGTTTTAACCATAACAAGGGGAACCCATGTCAAAAATTGATGATGTAAAAGCAAATGTCGAAAAAGGAAAAACAAAAATCGTACCCGGCCTCGTCCAGGAAGCGCTGGATGAAGGCGGCAACCCCGTCGAAATTCTCGATGCAATGGTCTCGGCCATGGGTGTTGTCGGGGATAAGTTTTCCACCAATGAAATTTTTGTCCCTGAAATGCTGATGGCCGCGAAGGCAATGGCCAAGGGCGTGGAAATAATAAAGCCGCTTCTGGCCGGAGAGGGCGGCTCATCCCTGGGAACCTGTGTTATCGGAACGGTTCAAGGCGACTTGCACGACATCGGGAAGAACCTCGTCGCCATGATGATCGAAAGCGCCGGATTCACCATGGTTGACCTGGGTGTGGATGTCTCCATCGAGAAGTTCATCGATGCCGTCAAAACCAATGAAAATGTGAAGCTTGTCGCCTGCTCGGGATTGCTGACGACCACCATGCCGGCCTTGAAGGAAACGGTCAAAACCCTCAAGGAAAGCGGCCTGCCCGGGTTCAAGGTGCTGGTCGGAGGCGCGCCGGTCACCGCCCAGTTCGCGGAGGAGATTGGTGCGGACGGCTATGCGGCCGATGCCGGGAGCGCCGCCATCAAGGCCAAGGAACTTATCGCCGCAGCTTAAAGCAAGAGAACACAACCATAGGGAGAAACCGAGCCATGCTGACTAAAAAACAAAATCTGTTGGAGACCATCAAGGGCGGACGTCCGGACAGGTTCGTCAATCAATATGAATTCATGGAACTCACCGTTTTCATTCCCGGATTCAAATACCCGCTGGCGCCTGGGCAGACGGTCAAAGACGACTGGGGGATCACATTCGACTTTCCCGAAGGCCAGATCGGCGCCTTCCCCCTTCACGATGATAAGCACAAGGTGATCAAGGACATTACCCAATGGCGGGAGCAAGTGAAGGCTCCCCGTCTCGATTTCAAAGACGAGGAATGGGGCCCGGTCATTGAACAGGCCGGCAAGGTGAATCGTGAGGAACAGTTTCTGGCGGCATGCCAGATGCCCGGCATTTTTGAGATGACCCATCATCTGATGGGTATGGAGGATGCCCTGATGGCGCTGTATGAAGAGCCCGAAGAGATGCACGGCCTGATTGCCTTGCTCAAGGACCAGGAGTTGAGAAGAGCCGAATTGATCATCGAGCGACTCCACCCGGATGCGCTGTTCCATCACGATGACTGGGGCGGACAGGCATCCACTTTCCTTTCTCCGAACATGTACGCGGACTTCTTTCTCGAACCGTACAAAGAGATTTACAAGTTCTGGAAAGACAATGGGATCGAGTTGATCGTTCATCACAGCGATTCCTATGCCGCGACCTACGTCCCCCTCATGATCGAAATGGGCATCGATATCTGGCAGGGCACAATGACCACCAACGACATCCCCAAACTGATCGAGGCGTATGGCAAGCAAATCACCTTCATGGGCGGTCTTGACAGCGGTGTCATCGATTTTCCGGAGTGGACACCGGAAATTTGTGCCGAGCATGTTGAAAAGGCGTGCCGAAGCTTCGGCAAACACTATTTCATCCCCTGTCTGACCCAGGGACTGCCCTTTAGCTCCTTCCCCGGTGTTTACGATGAAGTGAGCCGGCAAATCGACATCATGAGCAAAAAAATGTTCTGATCACCGGTTTGGAACCGGCGTGTTTTTGCGAAACCACACATTACCTGAAAGAAACGGCGCTTCATGAAAATAAAACCCATTATCATATCGATTCTTTTTGTGATTCCCCTTCTTCTGCCGTTGTCTGCCCTGGCGGAGAACGATCCCAGAGACAGCATTGCAGCCCCGGACGGTACCAGCATTTTTCTGTTTTACTACCGGCAATATAGCGGGGAGGAGTTATATGCCGGCGGCGACAAAATCAACAGCAACATTGATTACAGCCTTAACATGGCCATTTTCAGGTACGCCCATTTTGTGGGCCTGGGAGACTGGACATGGAGTTACGATGTGGTCCAGCCGGTCGGCGACCTGGACTTTGAAGGCAACAGTTCCAGCGGACTGGGGGACACCACGATCGCAACCCATATCAATACGCCCTTTTTTTTCCAGTCCGACGATCTGTCATACATGATGTCCGCAGGCTTTTACCTGAGTGCGCCCACGGGCGATTACCATTCCGACAAGGTCGTCAACATCGGCTGCAACCGCTGGACCTACAAATTGGAGTACACCCCGGTAATCCTCCAGACCAAGGCCATCACCCTGGAATTTACCGGAGATGTGACCTTTTACACGGATAACGACGATTACGGCGCATCCTCGGCGGATCTTGAAACCGACCCGCTTTTCAGTCTTCAGACCCATTTGACCTACAATGTCACCGATGCCTTCTGGATCGGTGCCAGCCATTACTATTATTCCGGAGCGGAAAACGAGATAGACGGTATCAGTCAGAATGACGAGGCCGACAACCAGGCGCTCAGGTTCACCGCATCCTTTAATGTTGCGTCCAACGTAATCCTGATGCTCCAGTACAACACGGAAATCGAACGGGATAACGGTGTGAAACAGAATTGGTTCGGCACCCGGATTGCTTATGTTTGGTAACGCCCCAAGGCTCAAGCCATAACGATCAATTTTTAAACCGCAAAAAAAGGGGGAGGGCTCAAGCCCTCTCCTTTTTTTCACCACCGGATGCTTGTGCAACGAAACCATCGCTGCGTAACATCTCAAAAAGTTCCGGCAAGGGCCTTCCATGGCAGATCGGGTGGTCTTCCACCGCCGGGAAATCCGTGTCAAGGGACGGCTTTTGCCGGGGCGCGATACCCCGTCGCTAAAACGATATCCGGCGGATCTTCAATACCCGGGCATAGATCGACACGGAAAGAACGATGATCAAGCCGTAGACCAACCGGGTCCAGAATCCGGAGAGGCCCGCGCTGATGATACCGGCCTCGATGATGCCGATGATGCAGGCGCCCACCACGGTACCGAAGATGGTCCCCTCCCCGCCGAACACCGAGGTCCCGCCAATGAAAATCGAGGCGAAGACGATCAGCAGATATCCTTCTCCCTGGGTGGGCCACCAATTGGCCATCTCCAGACAGACCATCACCGCCACCAGGGCGCTGACCAGCCCCATGAGCGTGAACAGCATAACGCGCGTGAAGTTTGTGTCGATGCCCATCATGTGCGCGGTTTTGATGTCGTCGCCCACGAAACGCAGGTTGTCGCCGAAGACATGCCGGTTGAGCATCAGCCAGAAGAAAACAGCCAGCCCCAGGCACCAGAGCGCCTGGACCGGCAGCACGCCGCCGATACGGCCGGCCATGAGGGGATGCAGCCAGGTCCCGCGGATACTGACCAGGTTGATGGCCAGCCCCGAGGCCAGCAGCGTGGTCAGGCCGCGCCAAAAAAACTGCATCCCGATGGTGGCGATGATGGACGGCACGCCGACGGTCACGACAATCAGGCCGTTGATCAGGCCCGCCATGGCGCCGGCGACCAGGCTGAGCAGCAGCGCACCCGCCGGACTGCCCAAGCGGGTGTAGACCAGGGCGAAGACGAATCCGGAAAAGGCCATCACCGACGGAAAGGCGAGATCCAGTTCGCCGGCGATAATCAGAAAGGTCAACCCCAGCGCGAGGATGGCGGTGAAGGGGATGGTCGACATGAACGCGGTATAGATCCGCAGGGAGAGAAAGGTCTGCGGGTTGGCCAGGGCGAACAGGCCCAGCAGGGTGAACAGGATCAGGCAAACGCCAATCTGCAGCTTGAAGGGGGAGAGGTGGTGTTTCAAAAACCGCTGCATCAGTTCTTCAGCCCATTGGCGATGTCCAGCATGTTGCGGTTCAGGCTCTCGAGGGTCAGCTCATCCTTGGCATACTGCATGCGCAGGCGGCCCTTCTCCATGATCACAAACCGGTCGGCGGCATTGAACGCATGCGCCAGGTTGTGGGTCACCAAAATGCAGGACTTCCCGCTGGCGCGGATCTGCTCGATAAACGCCAGGACCTTGCCCACTTCCTTGAGCGACAGGGCCGTGGTCGGCTCATCCAGGATAACGGTCTCGGCTTGGAAATACATGGCCCGCCCGATGGCCAGGCCCTGGCGCTCTCCGCCCGAAAGGCGTGTCACCGGGGCGCGGGGATCCATGCCGGCGCCGCGCAGCCCCAGGTGCTGCATGAGAATCTGCTCGGCGATGGCTTTCTCCCGGGCCACGTGGATGAATCCGAAACGGTGGGTCAGGTGACGCCCCATGAAGACGTTGCGCCAGATGGCCTGCTTCTCCCCCAGGGAGCGCTCCTGGTAGACGGTTTCGATTCCCATGCGCCGGCCGGCGCACATCGAAGGTACGCGGGTCGACCCGTCGTCCCCGGATGCGCATCTCGCCGCCGTCCGGGGTGTGGACGCCGGCGATGATCTTGATCAGGGTGGATTTGCCCGCGCCGTTGTCTCCCAAAAGGGCCAGCACTTCACCGGCGAAAAGGCTGAGGTTCACGCCGACGAGGGCGTCCACCGGACCGAAGGATTTGCTGATGTCGCGAAGTTCCAATACCGGCTGCATGGTTTGTCACCCGGGCGGTAGTTGCTTATATGGCGTGGGAAAAAACGGCAGGCATGGCCGACCGCAGGGGAAGAACGGTCGGCGCGCATGCCTGCCGTCGATGCGTCTGGCTTAGCGCAGGCCTTTTTCGGCCAGGGGAGCGATCAGGTCGATATTATCCTTGTGCACGAAACCGCCGCCGGTCTGAATGGTCAGGCCGGAGAAGCCGAGTTTTTTGGTCAGGACGATCTGCAATACCGGCAGGTAACCCTGGAGATAGGGCTGGCCGTCGCCCACCAGATCCACGTAACCGTTCTTGATGGCGCTGACCGTGGCCGGGGACATGCTGAACCCGGCGCCGAAAATTGCGTCAGGCCCGACCCCCGCGGCACGGAAGAAATTCTCCAACTGGGCGGTCAGGGCGCCATGATCCATGATGACCAGCTTGCAGTCCGGGTTGGCCGATAGGTAGGCGGTCATCACCGGCTGACCGAGAGCGGCGTCCTTGTCGATCTCCGGGGTGATCTCCATGTAGTCGACCGTAAGCCCGGCTTTCTCCAGGGTCTCGACCAGGGCCAGCGAGCTGCGCCCGCGGGTCGGCTGGCTCTTCAACCCCCAGACCAGCGCCCTGTCGCCCTTGCCCAGCCCGGTGCGGTTGAGCGCC
>NZ_BBCC01000127.1 GCF_001311845.1 Desulfosarcina cetonica JCM 12296
CTGCGGTGGCGGTGGCGGCAACTACTGGGCCGAGGAGGTCGGCGAGCGCATCAACCAGAACCGCAGCCGCGAGGCCCTGGACACCGGTGCCGAGCGCATTGCCACGGCCTGTCCTTTTTGCCTGCTGATGCTCACCGATGGCACCAAGAAGTTTACCGAGGAACAAAAGGCCTTCGACATCGCCGAACTGGTGGCCGAGCGCCTGTAATCGGTTCTCCAGGACGTTCAAGTGACATTTGACCAAACAAGTCGCCGGGTTAAGTGTTAAGTTTGAAGTTTTAAGTGTTAAGAAAATGAATTCTGTCGATTTGATCATTAAATGGATTCGATCCGCCACTTAACACTTAAATCTTAACACTTTCTCGAAACGCCTCCGGACGTTTCAACGCACCTCAAATTAGGGAGAAAAAAATGGCAGATAAAAAAGTGGGCGTTCTCTTATCCGGTTGCGGCGTCTTTGACGGCGCCGAGATCCACGAGGCTGTCCTGACCCTGCTCTATATCGACCAACTGGGCGCCGAGGCCGTGTGCATGGCCCCAAACATCAACCAGGCCCAGGTGATCAACCATCTCACCCAGGCCGAGACCGACGAGACCCGCAATGTGCTGGTCGAATCGGCGCGCATTGCCCGGGGCGAGATCCAAAACCTGGCCGAGGTGACCGCCGATCAGATCGACGCCCTGATCCTGCCCGGCGGGTTCGGCGCGGCCAAGAACCTCAGCGAATTCGCCTTCAAGGGTCCCCAGGGCGCGGTCAACGGCCAGGTGAAGGATCTGCTGCTGGCCATGCTCGCCGCCGGCAAGCCCGTCGGCGCCTGTGCATCGCCCCGGCCACCGTGGGTATGGCCCTTTCCGAGAAAAGCCCGCTTTTGACCGTGGGTAGCGAGGAGGGCGTGATCGGTGCCCTGGCCGCCATCGGTGTCAAACACCAGCTGTGCACCGTGGATGAAATCGCCGTGGATGAGGCCAACAAAATCGTTACCACCCCGGCCTACATGCTCGGCCCCGGCATCAAGGACGTGGCCATTGGCATCGGTAAACTCGTCCAAAAAGTTCTGGAAATGGCTTGATGCGAAACCGGGCTTTTCAAATCGACTAAACCGAAAAACCGGGCCCCAGCGGCCCAGAAAGCGTGTGTACGTCCATGGTCGACCCCGCCATTTTGAAATCCCTCGCCTTTTACGATGACTTGTCCGATGAGATGATCGGCCGCCTGGCCGCCATTGCCGAAGTACGGGAATATCAGGAGGGCCACTTCCTGAACAAGCAGCGGCGCGGGGCCAAGTATTTCTACAACATCCTCGACGGCGAGATCAGCCTGGAGTTTGAGAGCCTGACCGGGAAAATCGTGCGCCTGGAAACCATCGTGGCCGGCGGTGCCATTGGTTTTTCCTCCCTGATCGAGATGGAAGAGAAAACCTATCTGTCCGACGCTCGGGCGATTTCACCGACCCGGGTGCTGCGGTTTTTAGCCAGCGACATGATGCTGCTCTTTTACCAGGATTTCGAGCTGGGTTTTTTGATCATGCGCCGGATCGCCAAAATCGCCAAGCGCCGCCTGATGTATCGTACGCATCCGATTCCGCAAATTCTGTCCATTTAGCTCCATCGGAAAGGTGCCTCATGGTTCACCCCCCTCATTTGGGCAGTCTCGCGCGATCCGGGGCGAAAAGCGACCGCTCCCTTACGGATCCGCTGCCAGACCCCGTCATCGACGCGGAGAATCTCTTTCGGCGGCTTCCCATGCTGGCCTTGTCCGAGGGGGAGGATGCCGTCGACATGATCGCCTATGAGGTGTTGAACCTTCTGATGAGCGGCGTCCGGGCCGACATCGGCCAGATCAACCTGCTCCCCAAAGGGGGCCGGGTGGAAAAAGTCTGTATTGTTAAAGACGGCCGGCCGTGGCTGCGCAAGGAGATGAACCTGCATCTCTTGGATCCCACCAAGGGGTTCACCGGGAGAGTCATGGAAACCGGTGAACCCTTGGTCACCAAGGATATCTGGGCGGCACCGGCCCCCGGTGAGAGCAACCCCTTCCTCGACCTTTACCCTTCGATGGACCCCCATTATCTGGAAGCGATCAAAAAACCCGTGGCCTCCACGATGATCATGCCCATCAAACGCAGCAGCGATGTCTTCTGCACGATCGAGTTGAGCCGTTACCGGGGCAGGCCGGCCTTCGACACCGTGGATGTGAAACCGGTGGAGACATTCATCAACCGCTATGGTTCTTTGATCATGGACTATATTCTCGATATCAAGAACCGCCTGGCGATTCGGATCGCCCATCAAAAACTCAATATTCTCGCCCGCTTGATCGGCTCCAACGCGCGCGTGGATTATACCGACGCCGTGGCCGCCTATCGCTCCTTTTCCTCAGCCGATCTCGGTTTTGCCTTTTTCCGGCGGGGTAACCGCAGACCGCCAGTCGATCTGATCCTCGTCGCCTGGCAGGAAGATACGGTCCAGGAAGTCTACTTTCCTGAGTTTGTCCCCTCATCGGACAGCATTCTGTACGATATGACAGACGTCTCCTATCCCTATGAAGGCCAGGCCGGTGATCGCCGCATGCACCGTTTCCGCGAGCGGATCAACGCCTACACGGCCATCAAGAAAAAGGAGCGCCGTTTTCTCCTGGAATGCATCGACAACATTCGCTCCTACGTCATCTATCCCCTGCACATGCTCAACCAGGATTTGGGTGCCGTCTGCCTGGCCTCCCACCGGCCGCAGTTCTGGAACTACCTGCACATGAATCCGTTTCTCACCTTGTACAATGCCCTGCTCAAATCCTTTTTGCTCAACGAACGCGCCGTCCGTCATCTCTCCGAAATCAGCCTGCGCATCCATAATCCGGGATTTTATTGTTTCGGTGCCTTGAAAGCGGCCCTGGCGAAAAACCATTCGGCCGCCTTGATGGACGATGCCGTGGTCCATTCCCTTTCCGGGCTGGATAGCCTCCTGACCGAACTGCATGAACAGGTCGACATCCTGAAGTTCCGCCCCAAGAACATCCACCTGCCCACTTGGCTGCGGGCATTCTTCAGTCAGAAGATGGCCTATTATCCCGAGCTGGATATCAAGATTGAGACAAAGATCCACCTGGCCACCAACTGCCTGATTCGTGCCAGCTATGAGCAACTGGAAACCATTTTCGAGAATCTCTTTGCCAACAGTCAACGGGCCATTATCACCCGACAGGCGAAGGAGGCCTCTGTCGTCGGCCGGATCACCATCACTCTGTGGAAGAAAAAGAATCAGATTGTCCTTGTCGTCCAGGACAATGGGATACCCTACAAAATGGTTTCGGGTCGCGGACAGCCACAGGTGAAAAGAATCATCAAGGATCTCGGGGGGCACTTTCGCAAGTACAAAACCCCTTATCGGCTCTACCTGTCCTTACCGTTTTTCGTATCCAATCCAAAGGGGGACTCACCATGAAAGTAAAGATCTTGTTTTTCGACGACATATTCAGCCATCTGTTCCGCAGCGAGCATGACAAGAATACCCTCGTATGGGACGATGCCTGGGTCGAATCGCTGGAGACGGCCCTCGTCGGTAAGAACGACCGTTTAAATTTGGATTTCAGCCTGGTCAAAAGCGGTGATATCGATTCGTGGCAAAGCATTGTGGAGAAGGAAAAGCCCGATGTGATCATCATGGATCATTACTGGCCCGAACATGCCTGGAAGAAATACGGCGACCGGGAGCGGGGAGGGGAGATCAGCCTGGAGACCCTGCGCCAGATCCGCGAGACCTTTCCTGATTTGCCGGTGATCTCCTATACCATCAAGCCGGATCGCGAACTCCTGGACAGCGCCTATGCCAGCGGTGTGACTTTTTTCATGGAAAAGGTGGCCATGGCGGTTCCGGAGGTTCATAACGCATTGAAATATATTATTATATATCTATTACGGAGATCTTGAAATCTTTCGGGGATTTTCATTTTTTCCACCCATGGCCATCGGCGATAGGCAGCCACACGGTCGTCGCGGCCAAGGGTGACGGACTGGGTTTTTTTCCATGAAGGGACTTTCCCTATGTGAAGCTTATTTCCGCGTCCATGGCATGCCGATGCTCGACGGTGGGTTCGCCGACCTGAAAGATCGCATCGCCGCAGGCTTGGTCGGCCATGGGTCGGAATGCTTCGGTTATGACGACGACATTTCCCGTGATCATGATTGGGGGCCGGGATTCATTCTCTGGCTCGACGCCGCCGATGACACCATCTTCGGTGATTTCCTGCGTAAGGCATACGACGCATTGCCCCGCCATTTTAAGGGGTATGCGCGGATGGAAAGTGCCTGGGGGCAAAACCGGGTCGGGGTTATGGAGATCGGAGAATTCTACAAAACCTATATCGGCACGGCCGACGCGCCGACCGATGCGATGCGGTGGCTGCTGATTCCGGAGGAAAATCTGGCCGCCTGCACCAACGGTCGCGTTTTCCATGATGGCGACGGAAAATTCACCGCCATCCGACAGGCATTGCTGGCCTACTATCCGGAGGATGTGCGCCTGAAGCGCATCGCCGGTCGGCTCATGTCGGCCGCCCAGTCGGGGCAATACAATCTTTCCCGGTGCGGGAAAAGAGGGGCCGTCTTTGCCGCCCGGTATGCCCGGGTCCACTTTTGCGACGATGCCATGCGCCTGGCGTTTTTGCTAAATCGCCGCTACTGTCCGTTTTATAAATGGCGCGAAAAAGCCCTCCCATCGCTGCCGATCCTGGGCGCATGGCTTTCCACGGAAATCCGCCACCTGCTGCAAACGCCGGATCCCGGGCAGATGGAAACGCATGTCGAACGGATCTGCGGCTGGATTATCGAAGAACTGCGGACCCAGGGCCTGAGTGACAGCGACAGTGATTTCCTTCTCGACCATGGCCCGATCGTTCAATCCCGGATTCGGGACCCGCGCATCCGGGAGTTGACCGTATGGTATGCCGGTGCCTGACGCCCGGCGTTGCGGTGTCATGGGATAACGATCGCCGGATCGCCGTGGACCGGCAACGGCCGCCCCCGTGATTTTGCTTAACTATTCATGATTTTACCAAATTTGTCCTTCGGGACCCCCTCTTTTTTTTCGAAATCCACCTGAATTGCAACGCGTTACGACGGGATCACCGCTTGACGTCCTTCCCAGAAAAACATATGAACAGCTAAATAAATTTTTTTCGCCGATTATTCACCTCCCTTTGACAAAATCGCGACATCTTTTCGGACCGGAATCCATCAACGGCGCAACTGGCCGATGGATTTTTCCGTTATCGGCGTATATCCAAGGACATCGATCATGGTATCCAAAAGCTCTAAAGCACAACGCCTTTCATCCACCGATTTTGCTTACCAAAGTATTCAGGGGCTCATTCTGTCAGGCAAATATAAACCTGGCCAGCGCTTGATTTACGCCAATCTGGAGAAAATTCTCGGCATCAGCAAGACCCCCATCATCAGCGCGTTGTCCCTGTTGGAAAGCCGGGGCTTTGTCAGCTATATTAAAAATCGTGGCTACTTTGTCACCGATATGGATTTGAATCGTTTGTCGCAACAAATGGGGCCGCAAGCCACCGGTGAGGTGAGCGCTGATCCGATGGATGCGACTGCCACGGACGATCTCTTTGCCCCCACCTCGATGAATGCCGTGATTTACGGGAAGATCAAGGAACTGATCCGGACGTTGAAAGTGGCGCCGGGACAGAAACTGGTCTACAGCGATCTTGAGAAAAAATTCGGTGTCAGCAAAACGCCCATCATCAATGCCCTCTCCAAGCTGGAAAGTGAAGGGTATGTCTACATCAAGAAAAATGTCGGCTGCTATGTCAAGGAGGTCCACCCGGACGAAATCAACGAAGTCATGGAAGCACGAACCTGCCTGGAGGTGTCCAATATCGACTTTATCATGCAGCATGTTACCGCGGAGGACATCGCCCAGTTGGAAACGCTGCAGGAAGCCTACTGTGCCCATAAAACCGACATCTTTGACCGCTTGAAGCTCATCGCCAATGCCAACTTTCACATTTGCCTGGCCCAGATGGGGCGGAATCGGTTCATGGTTCGATATATCCAGAGCATCTATGAATGGCTGGAGCTGCGGGTTCGGCTGGATGTGCTTCCTCCCGAGCGCATCATTCAATCCGAAAAGGAGCATGCTGAAATGATTGCCGCCCTTCATCGGCGGGATGCCGAGAAGCTTAAATCACTGCTTCGGAAGCACTTGAAGGCCACCGCCCCATTTCACCTGGAGGGTCGTTTCGTGAAGCCGTGACGGAATGGGGCGAATCGGGCCCCATTCCGTTGGCTTGCATGGTCTATCTTTTACGACGCCGTTCCTTTTACATGCTGTGCCGGAGCAGCGTCCCGAAAAGATGCGGCAGATCATCCAGATGATCGACAAACTGGACGAGCCTGCCGTACTCGTCCCTGAGCGATTGCTTCGCGGAAGGATTGCAGGCGATTCCGATGGTCAAGAGACGGATTTTTTTCTTTTCACAGAACCGGAGGGCATCTTTCACCCCGCACCCCCAGTTGGAGGCGCCGTCGGTGATATGGATAATGTAGGGCTTCTTGTTTTTGCGATTCAATTTAAGGGCCGCGGCGATCAGCACCTCGCCCGAGGCGGTTCTGCCATGGGGCAAAACGGTGTAGAAGCGATTTCCGCCGAAGATTTCAGTCAGGCGGCATTTATCCTTGACTTCATTATAGGTGAATAGGCGGGCATTCTTGTTGAATGACAGGATGGCGGAAAAAAGCGTCTGGGAAATGGTCAGGGCCTGATCCCACTTATTCGGATCGGCCATCGAACCGGTGGCGTCGACGACGATCATCATTTCCCGCAATAGCTCGAAACGGTTTTTTTTCACCACAAACGCCTTGCCGGTGGTCTGGGCCCGATAAAGCCGCCGGCGGTCGATCTTGCCCGAGGCCATGCCTCGGTTATACGTCGTCCGGCGTTGGCTGTTGGCCTTGACAATCTGTTTCAACTTGATCAGCAGTTGGGCGTCGATCTTGTCGGGGGCATCCATGACGATATCGTTCCCCATGATTTCCACCACATCTTCCATATTGCTCACATTGGCGCGGACTTCGGCGGTGTAATCCGGGTTCTTCTCCGTAACGTGACATTCCACCTTTTCAGCGATACTGAGGATGGCGGCCTTTTTTTTCTTTTTTTCTTCTTCGCTTTCCGTCTCCTCATCCTGCATTTTTTTTTGTACCAGAAACGGATCGCGGCGGTCGGCGGGCCAGAATTTGATATACTCGAGAAGTTCCGGCCAGATCGATTCATAAAGACGCAACCGATAACTGCACCGTTCGGTCACTCCCAGGATCCTCGGACAGTCCTGAATCAGCCTGGCCACAATGGAGTTCAGCAAGGCCAGCGGCTTGGCATAAAATTCCGTGAGGTCGACCTTGCCGCCGAGCATGACCATGGTCTTGTCAACATAGGGGTTGCGGTAGCGCGATCCGCCACGGTCCGCCGCTATTTCCCACCAGATGTGCAAGAGTTCGATCACCGTGGGGGGCTGAATGAAATCCTTGGCCTTTTCCGAGATTTCCCACAATCTGGCGGCTTCCGTGTAAAGCCCCATCGGGCTGATGTTGGAGAGACAGTCCAGGTACACCCTTTCGCACATATCGAAAAAAAGATTGAATTTGTAGCGATACGGCGGGGACATGTCGATCTTGGACTGAATATGCTCCTTGATCCGATCACTCCACTCGGTTCTCTCAAAGGCCTTGCGAACCGTGATGCCCACCATGATGTCGGTTTTTCCGGTGGGTACCGGATAGGTCCCCATGACCAATGAAGGATCGAGGGCGATGCCGTTTTTATGCTCCATGCCGGTCCAGACAATACTGCCCAGATTGCGCCCGATAAACGTGGCGACCTTCCTCAGGCCGGTGAGCAGCCTGGCCATTTCCAAGGTCTCCACCGGTGACGTGTTTTTGCGCCAAAAAGCGGAGTAACCTTCATTTCCGAGGACTTCAAACCGATCGATGGGCTGCCTGCGTATACTTGCATTGATATTCATGGGTGTCAGCCTTCCGTTCAATCTGGCGTTGGGATCGGAATCATCAAGTCATTGAAACGCATGCTCGAAAACCCCGTCCATGACCGTGCGCGCGGTCATGGACGGGGTGCTGTCGTTTTACTTCAAATCATCCCCTTAGACATGCTCCCGGAAACTCAACTTGCCTTCCTCATGCTTGGAGCAGGTCATGTTGTGTACATCCCGGATCCAGCGCTTCCAGATGGAGCCCATTGCCGTTCGGTTCACGGTGCACTGCCCCTGGTCCGGGTTGGTCGGATCGGCGATCTGCCATTTGCATTTCAGGCAAGGTTTTACGGTACCTTCTTCAACATGTAATTGACTGTCGACAACTTCCATTGCGAGCCTCCTTGTTTTGTCCGTTCCCTGCAATGGCCATGGAAACGTCCCGTCTGTCTTCCATCCGATGCAAATAATGCGCGGCTGCCTATTGCCCCAATTCCAGATTCATGAATTCGAAGTCCTGGGGACCGAAGTTTTGCTCGTTTCTGGCGATGATCGTATTCTGGCCATAGGTGGGAATATCGACAAAACGCGCGCTGAAGCCGGCGATGCGAACGATCAGGTCACGGTGTTTTTCCGGTTCCCGCTGGGCGGCGCGCATCTCATCCGTACTCACGCAGTTGAACTGCACGTGGTCGACATTGAGATCGTGCCAGGTATCCATATAGGCATGCCAGATATCGAAGCCGTGAACGCTGCGCATCATGGGGACCGCCAGACGCTGATTGAGCAGGTTGGCCTTCTGGTTTTTCTGAACCTTGGAGACTGATTTCAGAACCGCCGTGGGACCCTTGGTATCTGTTCCGAAGTAAGGTGAAATGCCGCCGTCATCGGCTGCCTCGCCGCCGTAACGGCCGTCCGGCGTGGGGCCGGTGCGGGAGCCCACCTCCATGTACAGGGCCACGGCCTGTCCGACGGGAAGCACCGGGCCGCCGGAATAGTTGGTCACCTTGGCCATCTCACCACCGAGGATGTCTTCGTAGAAGCTCTGGATAATGGTATCGGCGTAATCGTCGTCGTTGCCCCATTTGGGTGCGTTTTTGAAATCCTTGCGCATCTCCTCGTGGCCTTCCCAGTTGGCTTTGAGGGCGTCCATGAGCTGTTTCATGGTGTATTTCTTTTCATCATAAATCAGTTTTTTCATGGCCACAAGAGAGTTGGCGGCAACGATGGTCGTGATGGGATTGTGCCACCCGTTGGGCTGTTCGGACAAGTGGGTGGCCTCTTCGCCGAGTTCCATGCAGCCGTCGTCGATGCTGGAAACGAAGGGAATCTGCAGATACTGGGTTTCGATGTGCCGGCCCACGTCCTTGGCCCGTACCACCAGGCTCATTACGTAACTGTACTGTTTGCGGAAGGCCTCCAGCAGATCGTCATAGGTCTTGAAGTCTTCGGCATTTCCGGTTTCCGGACCCAGTTGCATGTCGGAGTAGGCCCAGTCGTATCCATTGTTGAGGGTAATCTCGAGGATCTTGGCCGGGAAGATGGCGCTGCCGCCCTCGGAGCGGGTTTTCTGGGATTTGCGCCGCCCGCACAATCCCGGCGACATGCAAAGCACGTTGCACCAGTCATGGGCCTCCTCGTCCGTGGCCCCGTTGTTGTTCATGCTGAACTTGCTGTAGTATTTCATCTGCTCGATACCGACGTCATCATTCTTGATCGACGGGTACCCGAGACCGTCGCGAACACAGTTGAATACCTTGCGCAGGGTCTGGGGCCTGTTTTTCTTGGAGTAGCGGAAAACGATGGACGGCTCCGTCGTACGGATGTTGCGCGCCCCCTCGAGGATCGCATCGGTCATGTCGTTGCAGCCGTCGGACCCGTCCCGGTTGGTCCCGCCGAGGGTCAGGATGAAAAGATCGTTGGATCCGGGGAAAATTTCCCGATAGCCTCTGGACTTCCCGGCACCGTGCTCGGAAATCTTGAGCCGTTCCATCTCCACGTATTCAACGACATCGGCATGGGTCATGGGCTGGAAGGTCTTATCGATCACACTGGCCTTGTAGTAGGGGTAGAGCACCTTGTCTTCCTTGTGGGCGAAACCGCTGGCATAGCGTTCGATGCCGTGGCAGACGAGAAACGTATACCACTTGGCCTGGAAGGCATCCTTCAGTCCCTTGCAGGGCTCTGCCGGAACCCGGTTACTGATTTCGGCCATCTCCATCAACTCTTTCTTGCGATCCGGATCCGACTCGAAGTTTTCCGCCACGATCTTGCAGAGCCGGGCGTAGCGGCGCGCCCAGGCGATCACCGCCTTGTCGGCGATGACCATCGCCTGCCAGTTGTCGATCTTGGGGATCCAGCTGAGCTGCTTGCTGCCATCCCAGGGTTCCTTGGCCAGTTCGGCCTTGGCTTCCTTGATATGTTCCTCGGCCATTTTGATGCGCTTGAGCAGGCCGTCCTCGAGGACCGTCTCGTAAGGCGGAATGATGCTGTTGTAACCATGGGCGAAAGTCGGTGCCTCCATGGTACTGACCTGATACATGCGCGTAAGGTCGATGGGATCGAAGTACTGTTCGCACTTGGCTTGCAGGCTGTACGGCTTCCAGTAGTCGTTGATGGCTTCCGCCTCGGCTTCCGGCTGTGGCGAGTAATCGCTCATCAGGTAATCTTTGACGTTCATGTAGGAGAGTTCGGGATAGAGCGGGAAGTAGTTAGGGTCCTCGGCGTGGTAGCCGATGATTTTCTCATCGGTCTGCAAACAGATGGTCCCCTTGTTCAGGCAACGCTCCAGAATCAGTGCCCGCCGAGTGACCTCGGGTTTTCCGCGCGAAGCCTTATGGGCCTCGGTGACCAGCCGCATGCGTTCGATTCCGGCACGCACGCCGTGCTCGACGAACTCCCCGGCGGAGGCGTGTTTCCACCGGCACCGGGCTTTCAGCCGTTTGGTGCGCTCCGTGGATGGCTTGGCCAGATGCTCATGGAGTTCATCATCGGGAATTTTCTCCTCTTCGGGATTCTCGAACGGGAAATCGATTACCTTGCCTTTATATTCTACCGCCGGTGCCATTGTCGCCATTTGGTTTCCTCCCCTTGTTTGGCTATTTTTTCTGAAACTGCGTGCACGAATCGGTCGAAACGAATACCGGCCTGGAAAGCCAGTAGGTCCCTTTTTCGTCGCGTTTTTCAGTCACGCAATCCCCCTTGTCCGGCTCAAAATCATCGGCATTTTCCGGGACCCTGAAAAAGAACGTACATTCTCCGCATGTTGCCATGGTGAATCCTCCTTGTTTTATGGTAATTGGCATCTATTTAAATAGATACAGGCTGCTAAAAGAGTTAGTTGACCACCTCCCTTCGCTGGGGTCTTTCTCCTTTCTCGGTTCCCATTCCCACCACACCACCGACATTTATCCCCACGATGCCGGCCTTTGAAAGTTCCCGAGCGAGTATTCTTATCTGCTCACCGGGCTTGTCCTCGACGCCTTTGTACGCGTATGTCTCTGTCCGCCCGAGAAAGTTATACTTTCCCTCGCCATAGGCGTGGAACGGAAGAATATCGACGCCGGTCAACATCTCGGCGTATGGGGCGAGAAAATTCACGTAAGCCCGGCAATCGTCGGCACTATCGTTAAAATCCGGGATGATGGGAAGATGAATTCTCACATTGGCATCGTTTTCGATTAACAGCCCGATGTTCTCGAGAATCGGTTCCAGTGGCCAGCCAATTGCCTGGCGGTGTTTCACCGGATCCATCGACTTGATGTCCACGATGAACAAATCGATGGTGTCGAGAAGTGGACGGATGACCTTGAAGTTGGGAAAGCAACTGGTCTCCATGGCCACATGGATTCCTTTTTCTTTAAGTCGCCTTGAAAGCGCCAGGGAGAAATCGGGGAAATACAGCGGATCCCCGCCGCTCAGGGTTACCCCACCACCGGACCGCTTGTAAAACGGCTGGTCGGACAGGCATTCGCGCAGGATTTCGTCCATGGTCAGCATTTGGCCGACCGCTTCCCGTGCCCCGCTCATGCAGGCGTCGACACAGCTTGTGCACGCAATACACTGGTCACGATCGATTTTGATACTAGGGGTTCCGTCCGACCCGATTTCCAGGGTGCATGCCTCCTGCGGGCAAACTTCCACGCACCTGCCGCATCCGGTACAAAGATTGGGGTAGTAGTATATTTCTCTTTTTCGGTTTTGGGTTTCCGGGTTGTGGCACCAGGGGCAGTGCAACGGGCACCCTTTCATGAAAACGGTGGTACGGATGCCCGGTCCGTCCTGCAGACAGAAACGCTGAATTTCCGTAATTAAAGGCATCTTGATGGTTTGTTGTTCGTTAGAGACCATTGTGCCTCCCTTTTTATGGGTCGTTAAACGGCTTGTACGCCGACTGTGATCGGGCAGCGGACGCAATGCCGGTGTCGAATATAAAATCCAGAATATCTGCTATGTTAATTTAATGAATTTTATTCATCATAAGTGTAAATGCCATGCGCTTTGTGTGGGAAGAATATAATGTGATATCTGATTACATGTCAATAATAAAATACAAAACGTATAGACATTGAATGCTATCCATTTTAAATCCCAATGGATATAAGGTTGCCGGAAATAAATAGATACCTGGATGGTCCGGTCGGAGCGGTTCGAAAGGGGCGTGGTGCCCCATTGGCGGGGATCGAAAGACGTAGCCGGGAAAAGGTAATCAGATGGGAACGAAGATCATGCAGATCAGATCGTTGTCATATCCGTCGCCGCGCTTGTATTCGCGGTATCCCTCGGATACCTGCAGGCCCATGGTGTAGGAATGGTCGCCCAGCTCGACAATGGTCGATTCACGAGCCCCTTTGGGGCGCCGGAAAAAGTGGTTCGGCAGAGGCAGTTCACTACCTACGGGGTAGTCGGCATGGGTGCTGGCAACAATGGTTTGGGTACGGTCGGCAAACAGAGCGATACTGCCTTCCAAAACCGCTTTTTTTCATTTTTTGGCAGTACATCGGTCAACATGGCCTGAAACTGCGGTTCGGCATCGAATACAATCTGGATCACCCCGACGGTCCGTTTGTCGTTTTGGGGATCGCGCACGGCCGTGCTGTAGATATAGGTGGGACGTCCACCGTATAGTATCGAGGGCGCAAACGCCGAAACGCAATAGGCCTTGCTGGAGGTTAATCCCAACGCTTCGCGTACCAGGTTCGGGTCCAGGGTCATCCCCACCAATGCCTGGCCGGATGGCATGTCCGGTTCGACGAAGCGCTCTTCCAGTTCGTCAGGCGGGAGTGAGGTGGCCACCACCTCGCCATGGGTGTCGGCCAATACGAGTCTTAAATAAGGGGTGTACAAATCGTTGATGTACTGCAGGTTGTTTGTCAGGGCCTGCCGTTCCGATTCGCTCAACCCGTGATCCCCGTGCTTGGTCAAGAGTTCACGGAACATGGGCGTCAGGGCCCACCAGCAGACGTCGTTGGCCCGTTCGTACAAATTGCGGTCGGCGATATTGTTGCCTTGGAAGGCCCTGAACTGAACATCGTTGAACAGCGAGGTAACCACAGTGGTTTGAAGATTCTGGATGGCGGCTGAAAAAAGATCGTCGATCTCCTCACCGATCCATTTGACAAAGTGCAGGACTTCGACAAATGCCTTGGCCTGGAATTTACTCGCCTTGACCTGGCCGTTGATACTGTCGAGTTTCATGTCGTCCAAAAGGATTTCAGACGCGGCCTTGATGGCCGACAGATCCTTTGAGAA
This sequence comes from Desulfosarcina cetonica JCM 12296, assembly GCF_001311845.1. Lineage (GTDB taxonomy): Bacteria > Desulfobacterota > Desulfobacteria > Desulfobacterales > Desulfosarcinaceae > Desulfosarcina > Desulfosarcina cetonica. The sequence goes on from NZ_BBCC01000127.1 coordinate 13,748, forward strand.
GTGTTGCAGCTTGCTCAGGGCCGTGGCATCAAGGGATTCCGTTTCCGGATCGACCTTGAAGGCCGATTCCAGATCGATCATGGCCAGGGCGTACCAGGTGAGGCCATAAAATCCCTGGTACCCGTCGGTGGCCACCGTGGCCGCCAGGTAGTTCTTCCCATTAAAAGAGAGAAACCTGAAATCCGTGTTCAGGTCCACCGGAACCTTGGCGGCAGGCGACAGAATCTCCGGCCGGTTTGAAGACATGACATTGCCTTGCCCGTCCAGAATGGCCACGACGATCTGGTCGTTGCCCTGCTTCAGGTCTTTAAAGATGCGCTCCATCTCATCCTTGAAATCGAAACAGAGGCAGAGCGTTCCCAGGGCGGCTTGCCGGTCGGGATCCTCGATCTTCTGCGAATAAACCAGCACCTTTCCCTGGCCGGGACAAAGGTCACTCTCCCTGAAGGTCTCCACGTACTTGTCTTCACTCAAATCGTGGTGCAAATCGATGGCCTGGGTTTTTCCCAGCAAGGGGTCCTTCGAAGCGGTGATCCGGTTTTCCGGGTCTATGTTGACCTGGACCTGCCCGTGCCGATCCAGAATGATGATCTCATTGTAAACCGTATACTCGTAACGGTAATCGGCCAGCCGCGTGCCGACAAATTCAGCACGCCGGGAGATGTCGTTGTTGCTTTCTTCTTGGCGTACCGTTTTGAGGAAGCTGACAATCTCGGCGTCGGTGGCGAGATAGCCCACGTCAGCGGTCCGTTCGAATAGATTGCGTTTTAGAATGTTGATGGCGAACTTGGCCGCATCGGTGATTTCAAAGACGACCTTTTTGACCATTTCAAAAAGAATCGCGTCAACGAGTTGCTCTTGAATGTCCCCGTATTTGATCTTGGTGGCGCGCATGTCCTGGATCAAGGGTTCGAACAGCCTGGCGGCCTCCGTTTTCATGCAGCCGGTCTCGATCAGTCCGGCCGTGATCGCACCGGCCCATCGTTTGTTGATGGCGTTGAACTTATCGATGTAATGCGAAACCAGGGGGATTGCTTTCAACAGCCGGTCTTTGTGATGCTGAATGACATTCTGATCCATGAATCGTCCTTTATGCGAATTGCACCTGAGCCACAGCAACAATAGGGGCCTATGCGATCAACGGGAATATCCGGTTGTCAGGAGGAACATCGCTCGATGACTTCAGATTTGTCCCTAAATCGTCACTTTTCCGAGTTACTTAAACATAAATGTGTTTCATTGCTTGCAACGATACATTTTTGTGCCTTTCGAATTGCCTATCCGTCATCCGGTGCTGACGCTCCCGGGCGTCTCGCATAAAAGCGATCCTTGCAACCGATGGTCCTGTACAGAAAAAGAAAACGCCTTGACTTCAACTTTCGTCTCATTTAGGTAAGTCGGTCACGCATGGCGGCTGAAGCCGCTTCCCGTTGGATCGACCACTGCGTTACCCAATCAGCACCATTGCCGTTTACCGGCGGCAATCTGCACGACAACAGAACCAAAGGCCATGAAGGTCCGCGTTCCCGTAAAGCCGGGGGGAGGATCTGTCATGGCCTTTTTTTCTGCCTCCCTCTACGGCGCCGTCTGGCTTCGAATTGAAGGATTCCCATTGACCTGAAGAGAGGAGATGCATGATGTGCGCAAGAAGATGGCCAGTGATCGGGTTGTTCCTCCTTTGCCTGATCTCCCAAGGGCCTCCATGGCCGAGTCGTCGCAAAACGAGGTGGTGCGGATGGATGACATCGTGGTGTCGGCGACCAAAACCGAAAAGTTGATCACGGATGCGCCTGGTAGCGTGACTGTAATCGATCGGCAAGCGTTACAGAACAAAGATATTCAGACGGTGGATGACGCCCTCAACACCATCGCTGGCGTTTTTATAAAACGTTCCAAGGGGTTGATGGATTCCACGGCGGCGATCAACATGCGCGGCTTTTACGGTGACAAGTACACCTTGATCCTCATCGATGGCCAGCCACTCAACGACGCCTACACCGGCGGCGTCGATTGGGGATCCATTCCGGTGGACAACATCGCGCGCATCGAGGTGATTCGCGGTGCCGCGTCGGCCCTATATGGTGGCAACGCCATGGGTGGGGTGGTCAACATCATCACTCAAACGCCGGAAAAACTGGAACTGGCGGCCAGTGGCGGCTACGGTACCAACGCCACCTGGCGTTATCGCCTCAGTGCCGGCAACCGTTTCGGCGACCGGCTGAGCGTCCGCATCGGTTGGGAAGAGCAGCAGACCGATGGCTACGAAACCACGCCGGTGGTCAAGACCATCACTTCCGGCACGGGTAATGTCGCAGGTGGATATGCCATGGACAACAAGCATGGCGAGGCCACCTCCTGGGTCGTGGGCGACAAGGGCGAAAATGGGGCCAAGCGCAGCAACCTGAACGGTAAGATCAGCTTCAATTTCTCGGATACGGGAGAGATTGTGTTCACCGCGACATCCGGAAAAAACGAATATGATTACGGCCGGCCCAATTCCTATATGGGAACCTTCGGCGATGGACCCACCTATGCCATCGCCGGCAGCGGTCAGCGGGCCAGATTCGTTCCCAACGATTTTATCAATTACACGGGCATGGGCAAAAACGAGACGGAGACCTATGCCCTGTCGGCCAAGGAGCTGTTCGGACCCGTACGGATCAGCTTCCAGGGCGGCACGGTCCAGGTGGATGACCGCTACACGACAGAGAGCGGCAGCGGCAACGATGGCTACGACGATTCGGCCGGCTCGCTGAAAATCACTGAAAACGAGAGCTGGTTCGGCGAGCTGCGCGGCGACCTTCCCCTTGGCGACGCCCATACCCTGACCCTGGGAACTGCCTATCGCACCGACCAGTCCGACACCAACGACTACAATGTCCCCTTTTACCGCAGTTATTCCGGCGCGGGGTCAAGTACGTTTTACTCCGGGGGAAATTCCAAAACCTGGGCCGTGTTCGCCCAGGACGAGTGGCGCATCATCGATCCGCTGACCCTATATCTGGGCCTGCGATACGACCAGTGGAAGGTCTATGATGGCGCATCGGGTGAACCGGGGGCGGAAATCGATTATGACAGCAACGAAGAATCCGAACTCAGCCCCAAGGTTGCCGCCGTATGGAAGGCCTTGGATAATACCACGGTCAAGGCATCGGTGGGGCATGGATTCCGTCCGCCCACGCTTTACGAGCTTTACCGGTCCTGGACCTCCTATTCGACGACCTACGAAAGCAATCCCGACCTCAAGCCCGAAACCGTCTGGGCCTATGAACTCGGCGTCGAGCAGGCTTTCTTCGACGGCAGGAGCCGACTTTCGCTGACCGGCTACCGCAACGACATCGAGGATCTGATCTACTACCGGACCGACGGCTCATCCAAGATTCGCACCAACGCCGGCAAGGCCCGTACCCTCGGAATCGAACTCGAAGCCCGGCAGGCACTTACGGACTGGCTCGCCGTGTGGGGTAACTTCACCTATACGGATGCCAAGATCACGGAAAACGACACCGATCCGGATAGCGAGGACCAGCAGGTCTGCGGGATTCCCCAACGGACCTGGAACATCGGGGCGGACGCCCGGTTCGAATGGATCAAGGCGAGTCTGGTGGGGCGCTACTACAGCAAGATTTACAACGATTCAGATAACAAGGATACGGCAGAAGGCGTCTATGGGACCTATGAACCGGCGTTTTTCATGGATGCCAAGGTGACCGTGACTCCGTTGGACTGGATGGAATTTTCAGTTTCGGTGGACAACATCTTCGACGAAACCTACTACGAATATTATGAAACCGACGGCTGCACGGTGTTTGCCGAGCTGACCGTGCGCTATTGAGTCTGGTGATCCCGATGGGTTACCGGTTTCCCTTGAAGACCATTTCCAACTCGCACTGCCGCCCTTGGGGTGTGGCAGGCCTGGTCCTCATGGGCATCCTGCTGGTGTCGGCGGCGTCTTTGGTTCCGCCTGCCCGGGCCATGGAGGTCACCGATGCCCTGGGCCGGCACGTCAGCGTGGCCACGCCGGTACGGCGCATCGTGGCCCTCAACTCCGACGCAGTGGAAATCCTGCGCACCCTGGGTGTCCAGGAGCGGGTGGTGGCGGTGCATGCCGAGATTCTCCGCGAACCGGCATTCTGGGGCCCTCTGGCCGACCTTCCCAAGGCCGGCGGCTGGCGCACGCCCAATCTGGAGGCTATCGCGGCCTTTGAGCCGGACCTGGTCCTGGCCTACAGCCGCAATCCCGGCGAGGAACTGGATCGTAAGATGGCGGCCATGGGGATTGCCGTGTTGCGCCTCGATTTTTATAAGCTCGCAAGCCTTGAGGCCGAAGTGCGCACCCTGGGCCGGCTGTTGGGGCAAGACAAGGAGGCCCAGGCCTTTTGTGAGTGGTACACCGGCCGTCTGGCCCTGGTCCGTGACCGTCTGGCCGGTGTGACCCATCAACCCGCCGTCTACATCGAAAGCTACTCCGATCTGGCCACCACCGGACCGGGCTCGGGGGCCCATGAGATGTGCCTTTCGGCCGGTGGCCGCAATATCGCCGGCAACATGGCCCTGCCTTATCCCAAAGTCACGTCCGAATGGGTGGTGGCCCAAAACCCCGCGGTGATTGTCAAGGCCGCCGCCTGGGGCAACGGGTATCAGGCCACGGACGCCTCCTATTTTAATGGCATGCGTGACAGTTTAATGATCCGGCCGGTCTGGTCGACAATCCCGGCAGTTCAACGCGGCCGCGTCCATGTGATGGACAGCGCCATCTGGACCGGCCCCCGCGCCCTGATCGGCATCGCCTGGCTGGCGCGCTGGTTCCACCCCGAGCGCTTCGCCGATGTGGATCCGGAAAGTTGGCATCGGGAGTACCTTGAACGGTTTCAGGGAATTCCCTACCAGGGGGTCTATGTCTCCGAACCGATTCCACGGGTGACGCATTGAGTGCCACGGACGCCATCCCCCTGGCTTATCGCCGGCGCACCAACGCACGTCTGTTGTTCATCGTGGTGGCCGGCCTGGCCGTGACGGCGATGGCCATGGCCGCCCTTGGCGTGGGCGCCTCGGGGTTGAGCCTCGGAGAGGTGGTGCGGGCCCTGTTCGCCGAATCCGGGCG